>JAUIAA010000010.1 GCA_030425715.1 Bacteroidia bacterium
TATATAAAGATCTTTTCGTGGATTGTAATTCTTTTTTGTATTTCTAGCTTCTTCTAATGCCGAAGTAAAAATTAATTTATTCTCATCCAAAATGGCAACACCATAATCTGAATTTTCCTTATTAATTTCTAAAAATTTAATTTGGTACTTTGCTGTAGACTGTGCGGAAGCGTAAAAAACGCTTGCAAAAAACAAAATAAATAAGACCCCTTTTTTCATAGTTAATTAATTTGTAACGATTTGTATTTGTTTGTGTTAAGTGTTATGTATCTCCAAATTATCTATTCATTTATTGGCGATAAAACTTATTAACACAGTGTTAATAACGTGAAAAGGGGGTTTTAATTATAAAAAGCAATAAAAATTTTAAAAAATAATTGACCAAGTATGGTGCAAAAAAAAAGATCCAAATTTTCATTTGGACCTTTAAGTATATTAAAAATAGGTATTTTAGTTAACGCTATCTGTTTTTTGTTCTGTTGTTTCTACTGCAGCATCACCTATTTTTTCTTTGGTATCATCTCCTCCGTAATTTACGTTTAACGCGTCAATTATTTCCTCTGTAATGTCTAAACCATCTTTGCTATACATTACGGTTTTGGTTTGATCCGAAGTACCCAAAATAAAACTAAATCCTTTATTTTCAGCATATTCCGTTAAAAAAGATTCAATATCTTCATTAATTTTTTCAATTTTTTGTTGACCTTCGGTTTGCATTTGTTGCTGTGCCATTTGTTGTCTTTGTTGCAATTGTTGCTGTTCCATCATCAATTCTTGCTCCTTTTCTTTCTTTGCTGTTGCAGATAATGAAGTGTTTTGCTGAAATGCTTGCACTTTTTGTTGGAATTGACCGTATAGTTGATCCAGTTCTGCTCTCATTCTATCTGATTGTGCTTTCATTTCTGCCTCTGCTTTTTTCGATCCTTCATACTCTTTTAAAATTTCATCTACATTTACATAAGCAATCTTTGATTGATCACAAGAAGCAAATACAAGCAAAATAGAAAGTATTGCAATAAATTTTTTCATTTTTAATTATTTTTAAGTTTAGGGGGCAAATGTAAACAAAGCAATTTAATATTCTTTATTATTCCTAAAAATTAGAGCAATAAGCAAAATTTATAGTGTTTTCAAAATTCATTACATCTATTTATATGTTTTTGCTTTTAATGCCGCGCTTTAAGCAAGTAATTAATTTTAATAACATCTTTTATTAACTGTTGTTTAAAAGTGGCTTAAAATCGCTTAAATGGGCTATTTTAAAATATAAATGAGTGAGGAGTACTCTTTTGAGGCATTCGCTTTTAGGTTTGATAAAAAACCACGATACATCGCTTTTAAAAGATTTGACTTGCCTGTTTTATATTTTTCAGAAAGTAAACTCACATAATAAGCATCAAATTTCATGGGTACAATTTTTACCACATTTAAATTTACTTTTTCAAACAATTTAGAAATGCTAGTTTTAGAAAAATGCCATAAGTGCCTAGGTACGTCATATGCAGCCCAATACTTTCCGTAATAAGTCGCATCGTAACTTTTATAATTAGGAACTGCAACTACCAATACCCCATTTGGCTTAAGCAATGTTTTTAATTGAATTATATAATTTTCTAAATTTGGTACATGTTCTAAAACATGCCACATGGTAATGACATCAAATTTATTCTGATCTTGTAACAGCTCAGTAATATCACTTTTCAATACCTTTTTTGAAAATTTAGAATTTTCTAGCTTTTTATAAAACAAATTTTTGGCAGTTGTGCTTGGTTCAATACCCGTAATACTCCAGTTATTCTTTTTTGCTGTAATCAAAAAATCTCCTGTCCCACAACCAATATCCAATAAGTTTTTCTCTTGAGTTTCAAAAGAATTGATCAATTTAAGCTTTTGTTTTAGCGCATAACTTTTAACCAATTGGTAAATGTTATCTACAAAAGTTTTCGAAGCATCGGTATGCGAAATATATGCTTCGCTTTCATAGTATTTAGGAAGTTCTTCTAATTTGGGTTGTGGGCTAGTAACTAACATTTCTGTTTCCTTTTCTAATAAAAGAGAGAATGTCTCCCCAGAAACAGTATAATCTTTACACTCTAAAACTTTCAGCATATTATTGATTTATTAATTTTTTCTCCTTTATAAACTGAATATATCCACCTCTTAATTCATTGCAATAAGAAATCAACCTTCCTCTATAAAGAGATTTTCTAGATAAGGCATCTACTCCCTTTTCATCTACAACCGTTATATGGACGAAATACAAGTATTTTCCATAAGTTATATCATCATCGTCATCATAAATGTCTTTTTTAGAAAAAAGAGAAATTAAATTGAGGTCGACGTCTCTATCTTTTTTAAAATAGAATCGAAAAGTAAAGGTTTTTTGTACATCAAAAAAGGGGTTTTCTACAACAGCCAAACCATCTTCTTTATAAAATGCCTTTGGAAATTTCTTGTTTAAATATTCATAAACCTCTTCAGGAGCACTGTAATAACTAAAAACAAACTGTGTGTTCTTTTTAATAGCCTTTTTTTTATTGGGATTCCCTTCTTTTATTTCATAAGTTTTTATTGCATTGGCATCCTGTATTGGAATACAGGCTATGCAAAAAAACAGAACTAAAAAGCCTAAAAACAATGCGCCTTTTGAATATAGTTTCACGTGGAACAATTTAAATTATCTACCCATATAAACCAACAATACCGAAATATCACTTGGCGATACCCCCGAAATCCTACTAGCTTGCGAAATTGTAGTTGGCTGAATTGCACTTAATTTTTCGCGTGCTTCATAAGATATAGATTGAATTTTATGGTAATCAAATTGCTCTGGAATTTTAATGTTTTCCAAGCGTTGAAGTTTATCTGCACTATTCTTTTCCTTCTCTATATACCCTGCATACTTAACATGAATTTCTGTTTGTTCTACAATTTCTTCATCAATACCGTGCTTCGTGATAAAAGCTTCCACTCCTGGAAATTTTCTAACATCAGTAAAATTCAATTGCGGACGCGCTGCAATCTTAAACATCTTCATGGATTGGTTTACTGGTGCAGAATTATTTTCGTTTAAAATAGGGTTTACATCTTCTGGTTTAATACTTGTTTCGCGTAAAAAAGCAACAAACAAGTCTGTCTTTTTTTGCTTTTCAATTACCCTATCCATTCTTTCTTGAGATGCTAAACCCAAAGCATACCCCATTGGAGTTAATCGCAAATCAGCATTATCTTGCCTCAACAAAGTTCTGTATTCCGCCCTAGAGGTAAACATTCTATATGGCTCCTCCGTACCTTTTGTGATCAAATCGTCAATCAATACACCAATATACGCTTCGTCTCTTTGTAAGGTAAAAGCTTTCTTATCTTGTACTTTTAAGGCAGCATTAATTCCAGCCATCAATCCTTGCGCTGCCGCTTCTTCATAGCCTGTAGTGCCATTAATCTGACCAGCAAAAAATAAATTCTCTACCAGTTTAGTTTCTAAAGTGTGTTTCAACTGCGTAGGAGGAAAATAATCGTATTCTATAGCGTAACCAAAACGTAAAAACTTTACATTTTCAAAACCGGCAACCTTTTTCAAAGCATTGTATTGCACTTCGTGTGGCAGAGAAGTAGAAAAACCGTTTACATAAATCTCTGTGGTATTCCAACCCTCTGGTTCAATAAACAATTGATGTCTTTCTTTCTCTGCAAATCGATCAATCTTATCTTCAATAGAAGGGCAATATCTAGGACCCACCCCTTGAATTCTACCTGTAAACATAGGTGACTTTTCAAACCCTTCACGCAACAAATCATGCACCTCTTTGGAGGTATAAGTCATATAACATGACTTTTGTTCTTGCAAGGCTGAAGTAGTGCTTAAGTAAGAAAACTTTTGTGGATTGTCGTCTCCTGGCTGCTCTATCATTTTTGAGAAATCCAAAGATTTAGCATCCACCCTTGGAGGTGTTCCTGTTTTCATTCTGCCCGCTTCAAAACTCTTTGCAACAAGATCTTCTGTAATTCCAGTCGAGGCTCCTTCCCCCGCTCTTCCTCCTCCAAAAGTTTTATCGCCAATATGAATTCTACCGTTTAAAAAGGTTCCTGCAGTAACAATTACGGTTTTTGCAAAAATGTCTAAACCCAATAAAGTTTTCACACCGATAATTTTATCTTCTTCAAACAGCAATCCGTTAACAGAGTCCTGAAACATATCTAATTGTTCCAAGCCCTCTAATTGCATTCTCCACTCCTCCGCAAAGCGCATTCTATCACTTTGTGCTCTAGGACTCCACATTGCTGGTCCTTTAGACTTATTCAGCATTTTAAATTGTATCGCGGTCTTATCCGTTACCACTGCACTATATCCACCCAAGGCATCAATCTCCCTTATAATTTGCCCTTTTGCAATACCTCCCATTGCTGGGTTACAACTCATTTGCGCTATGTTTTGCAAACTCATGGTAATAAGCAAAGTATTTGCGCCCAAGTTTGCAGCAGCAGCAGCAGCTTCACTACCCGCATGACCACCACCAACAACAATTACATCATATTTCTTATCAAATAACCCCATTCTCTATCAATTGTTCCACGTGGAACCTATTTTTAAAAATTATTTCACTAAAAAGTGCGCAAAGATAAGTAATAATCTTCTTTAGAGCGCATTAATACTTTTTCTTCTTGTGTTTTATCCTGATAACCACAGTAATGTAGAATCCCGTGTAGTATAACTCTATGTAATTCATCTTTAAATGAAACACTCAGAATCTTTGCGTTATCCATTACTCTTTCAATCGAAATAAAAATGTCGCCCGAAATAACATTCCCTACTACATAGTCAAAGCTAATAATATCCGTTAATGTATTGTGTTTCAGATGTTTAATGTTTATATCTAATAAATAATCATCGTTACAAAAAATATAAGAAATTTCGCCCAGCTCCTTATTTTCTTGATGAATACAAAATTTTAACCACTGCTCTATTTCAAAACTACTATCTAAAACAAAATCTGTTTCTTGATGAAATTCTATCATAGGTTGTTAATTTACCTCAAAATACTTCTTTACTTTTTCCTTATAAATAGTTTGCAAAGGTAGTTGTTGTCGCTCTAATAGCTCTTGCTGATTAAAAAATAATTTTTGCATTTGCTCCTGATCTATAACTCTTCTTTGGTATTCCTTTGTATTGGTTTTTGAAGTTCTCTTTTTATCTTCTCCTTGTTTTCGTTGGGCCTCATCCAACTTTAACAACTCGTATTCTAGATCTTGCATTTTCTTTTCCACATCGCGTTGCAAACCTTTTTCTAAAAGCAATTGCTCTAATTCTTCCATTTGTTGCAAAGCTTTTTTTCCGTTATTTCCTTTCCCTTCTTTCATCAATTGCTTTAATTGACTTCTCAATTCATTCTGCTCTTGATAAATTTGATATTGCTCCCCACTCAATTGCTCTTTAGATGGTGATTTTCCTCCTTCTTGAGGTTTTGATCCTTCTTTTGCTTTTTGCAATAGTTCGCTTTGCTTTTTAATAATGTCTGGCAAACTCAACTCCTCTCCTCCTTTACCTTTTCCTTCACCGTTACCTGGTTTTTTGTTTTGTAAACTTTGTAATAAACTACTCAACATATCTGCCAAATTATTTGCAGCGGTCATGGTGTACCTTTGGTTCGAAATTCCTTTTTTTATTCTATTCTCAGCAATATTCTCTAGAGATTTATCAATATTATAATGCGCGTCGGTCAAGTCCTTTTGAATTTTTGAACTCATCTGCACCATACGCAAGGAAAGAGTGTACAAACTATCGTCTACATGTTCAAAATGGTTTTTTAACAATTGTTGCTTTTTTAACTTTTGGGGATAATTGGCATTCTTACCCTCTACATTTTCTAAAGACAACATCAAATCTTCTTGTTCTAAGGAAAATAAAATGAGGTTTTCAAGTATTTGTTGTAGGTTTTTAATGTCTTCATCCAGTCCTTCCATCTCCATTTGTTGTTTGCTCTTCTCCATTTTTTGCTTCAATTCTTGCATCTTTTTTGCGGCAGATTTTTGTTTCTTTTTCGCTTGGTCTTTTGCTTTGTTATCGCCAGATGATTCTTTATCTAAGCTTTCTTTTGCCTCCTGCATTTCCATTTCTATCAATTGGGTATCCGGTTTTGTATTTGGTAAATTTTTAGGTTGTTTTAAACCTTTATTCATTTTCTCTAATTCTTTAAAATCTTGTTGAATAGAATCAAACTTTTTATTTAATCTTTCCTGTGCTTTGGCAGAATTATGCTCTTGTTCGCTCAAGTTATTTTGTTCCTTACTTAAACTATCCAAACGATTCGCAATTTGATCGGATTTTTTTTCCATATAAAATCGCTTCGTAAGTTCTAATATTCGCTCTAAAGATTTTGTTTCTTGTTTGGTTTGTTGTGAAAGTTTGTCCAATTTATCTAATAGATCCTCCTTTTTCAATTTCTCGGTCAACTCTTGTAGTTCTTGTAACAAATCTTCTTTTTCTAAAAGTTCTTTTGATTCTTCAATTCTATCTTTTAAAGCTTGTTTTTCTTGTTCTAAAGTTTCATTTTTTTCTTGCTCACTCTCGTTTAAATTTTGCAACAAATTATCTGTATTCTTTCTCAGCATTTCTTGGTACTTTTTTTGTCGTTTTAAAAAAGCATCCATTTCTTTTTTACTCATCCAATTAGATTGGTTTGTGTTTTTTAGTTTATCCGATAATTTATCCAAACGCTTTTGTAACTCCTCTCCTTCTTTTGTTTTTTCAGAAATCTTACTCATTTCTTCATTCTGTTCTTCTAAAAGCTCTTCATTAATTTTTTCTTTCGTTTTATGGAAATAGTTAAACGTTGCTGATTTTGTTTTTTTACTACCATGTATTTGATCGTTATCAAAAACTTCAAAATAAATTTCATAAGCAGCACCTTCATCCAGTTGAAAACCATTAGGGAAAACATAAAAAAACTTTTCAAAATCTGATTTAGAAATTGGTATGCTGTGTTTTAAAATCTCATTATTCCGTAAATTTTTTGCCTTAACTTCCAACTTGGTCAATAAATAATCATCACTTAACTGACCTAAAAATTGAACAGGGCCTCGTTTTACAGAATCAATATCCGATTTTACTAAAATTTTTGGGTAAGCGTCTTTAATTACTTCTAAGTTATATTGTAATTTTTCAAAATGTTTTAAATTTAAGTTTGAAGTCGAAACTTGGTACCTTACTGAGTTTAATATTGTTTTATGAAATAGAAATTCATTCTCCTTATTACGCTCTATTTGGTTTGCTAAAGTGTCTTTTCCAAAACCAGTAAAGTGAATGTTTTTTGTGTTTTTAGTGTCCATCACCCAAGTAATTTTTGTGCCTTCTGGTACCACTGCGTTACCCGTATTTAAAATGGTTTCTTGCTTTTTATGGGTGTACTTTGGGTAATCTAAAAGCATTTTAAAATTCAATATTCTAGGCGTTGCCACCACTTTTAACAAATAGTCCATAGATAAAAAACCATTTGCTTCGAGGTCAAAATTTATAGGGCTGTTTAGATTTGTAAATTCATAACTAAAATTACCATTCCCTTGCTCTTGCAAAAAATAACTTTGTCCGTTATAATTGATTTTTACCTCTTCGGGGATTACATCGCCTTGCATTAAAATATGTAAAGTAAAATCTTCTCCCTCGATTGCACTTAACTCCTTATTTTCCACAATAAATTGAAATGGTGCTGGAGGTGTATACGCCATTTTGTGATGTACCACCCTATCCAAACTTTGGTTAAAATGAAAATCGTTATCCGAAATAAAAATTACCAACCATAAAAACAAAGGCACTAAAAGATATTTAATATACTTTTTATTTGTTTTAAAATTAACTGCTTCTCTAAAGGGAATTGGTTGTAGTTTTGCTGCTTTTTGTTCAATACTCGCTAAAATCAAATCTGACTTTTCCTCGCTTTCTTGTAGCTGTAATATATTGAGTAACTTATCCTCTACTTCTTGAAAGTGATTCCCAATAATTGCAGAAGCTTGCTCTAAGCTAATCCCTCTTTTTAAGCCTATTAATTTAAAGGTTGGAATGATGATAAAATTGATTAATAAACTCAATTCTACTACAATAAAAGTCCAAAATAATACAGTACGAGGTAGGGGTTTTAACCATAAAAAATACTCTACAATTAGGGTTCCTAAAAAAAATAACAAGCCAAAAGCCATAAATAATATACTGCCTTTGATTATTTCATTGGTATAGTACTTTTTTAAAAAGCTTTGTAGCTTATTTTGTATTTCTTGAAAATGATTCACCTCTATAATTTATCTGCTAAAATTACAACTAATTTCTGTTTTCTAATTTAACAACATATCTTTGCACACAAATTTTTAGAGATGACCCAAAACGTTAGAGTAAGATTTGCTCCAAGCCCAACCGGACCTTTACATATTGGTGGTGTTCGAACAGCATTGTTTAACTATTTGTTCGCAAAAAAACACCGTGGAACATTTGTGTTGCGAATTGAAGATACCGATCAAAATAGGTATGTGGCAAATGCCGAACAATATATAGTAGATGCCTTAAATTGGAGTACTATTCCTTTTGATGAGGGACCAGGAAAAGAAGGTGCATTTGGGCCTTATAGACAATCGGAAAGGAAAGATATTTACCAAAAATATGCCATGCAATTGGTTGAAAACGGTAAAGCGTACTATGCTTTTGATACTGCGGAAGAGTTAGATATACACAGAAAAAATCACGAAGAAAAAGGAAAAACGTTTATATACAATTGGCATAATCGTGAAAAATTGAACAATTCTTTATCTCTGCAAAGTCAAGAGGTGGAAAAAAGAATTGCCAATGGCGATAAGTATGTAATTCGTTTTAAAACACCAACCAATCAAATCTTAGCAATGCAAGATATGATTCGTGGTACTATAAAAATCGATACAAATACCTTAGACGATAAAATTTTATTCAAATCAGATGGTATGCCAACCTATCATTTGGCAAATATTGTAGACGACCATTTGATGGAAATTAGTCATGTAATTCGCGGGGAAGAATGGTTACCTTCTATGGCATTGCACGTGTTATTGTACCAAGCTTTTGGATGGGATACTCCTGAGTTTGCACATTTACCATTGATTTTAAAACCTACTGGTAAGGGAAAATTGAGCAAAAGAGATGGCGATAAAGCTGGTTTTCCTGTATTTCCGTTGCAATATACAAATGCGCAAACCAATGAAGTCTCTAGCGGCTATAGAGAAGATGGCTATTTTGCCGATGCTTTTATCAATATGCTTGCCTTTTTAGGATGGAACCCTGGTACAGAACAAGAAATTTTCTCTTTAGAGGAGTTGATTCAAGCATTTGACATTCAAAAAATTGGTAAATCTGGAGCTAAATTTGATGTAGATAAAACCAAATGGTTTCAGCACCAGTATTTGATCAAAAAAAGTGACGAGCAACTTGCTAAATTGTTTATGCCTTTACTTGAAGAAAAGGGGATTGCAACCAATTTAAACCATGTTGCTAAAGTTGTTTCTTTAATTAAAGAGCGCGCAACCTTTGTACAAGATTTTTGGGCACTTAGCGACTTCTTTTTTGTTGCTCCAAAAGACTATGATGCAAAAGCTGTAAAGAAAAATTGGAAAGAAGATACCTCTAATTTGATGCAAGAATTAATCGTGGTATTAAATGATATTTCTTATTTTTCATCTGAAAATATAGAACAAATCGTTAAGACTTGGATAACAAACAAAGAAATTGGATTTGGTAAAATTATGCAACCTTTTAGATTGAGTTTGGTAGGTGCTTTAAAAGGTCCTCATTTATTTGATATAGCAGCTTTACTAGGCAAAGAAGAAACGATAGCAAGAGTGGAAAATGCGGTAAAAAGTTTGTAAAAAAGTACTAAACCTTTCCTTATCCACTTTATTTAAAAATAGATTTTATTCTTTCATTTTTTATAATATATTTGTAACCAATGTATAAGGTTGTATAATATGGTTATAAAAGATTATTACTCTTTAAATGAAGCTTCTCAAATTTTAGGAAAAAGTAAAGAAACCTTAAGGCGTTGGGACAGAGAAGGAAAATTTACTGCAACTAGAGAACCGATAAGTCAGTATAGAATTTATAAAAAAGAACAAATTAATTCTTTATTAAAACAATTATCTGTTGAGCTTGAGGATACGGTTGATAATGCTGTTACCCCAATTCAGGAATATAAAGTTTTAGAGTTATTTGCAGGTGCTGGTGGTTTAGCCGTAGGAATGGAAAAAGCAGGGATTAAATGCGTTGCTTTGAACGAAATTGACAAGTGGGCATGCCAAACCTTAAGAAAAAATAGACCCAATTGGAATGTTTTAGAGGGAGATATCCAGTCATTTAACTTTACGAAATATAGGCATGAAGTCGACATTGTTACAGGGGGATTCCCTTGCCAAGCATTTAGCTATGCGGGAAAAAAATTAGGTTTTAAAGATGCCAGAGGAACACTTTTTTACGAATTTGCAAGAGTGGTAAAACAGGTTAAACCTCTTATTTGTATTGGTGAAAATGTAAAAGGGTTGTTGTCACATGAGAAAGGAAAAACGATTGAAGGAATGGTTTCTATTTTAGATGAAATCGGGTATAATGTTGTTCCCGTACAAGTTTTAAAAGCCATTCATTATAAGGTTCCTCAAAAACGAGAACGAGTAATTTTGGTAGGGGTTAGAAAAGACATTGATACCAAATACGAATACCCTAAACCGCACTCTAAAGTTTATAATTTAGTCGATGCTTTAAAAAAAGGAGAATTGTACCATTGTGATGTTCCTAAATCTGAAGGTTCAAAGTATCCTGAGCATAAAAAAGAAGTGCTAGACTTAGTTCCTCAAATGGGATATTGGCGAAATTTACCTTTAGATATTCAAAAAGAATATATGGGTAAAAGTTTTTATTTAGGAGGAGGAAAAACAGGAATTGCTCGTAGAATTGGTTGGGACGAACCTAGTTTAACGCTTACTTGTAGCCCTGCCCAAAAGCAAACAGAAAGATGCCATCCAGAAGAGACTCGCCCATTTACAATTCGAGAGTATGCGCGAATTCAAACTTTTCCAGATGAGTGGAAATTTTGTGGATCCATTTCTCAACAATATAAACAAATAGGGAATGCAGTTCCTTGTAATTTGGGACAAGAAATAGGGTACTCTATTGTTAAGTTTTTAAATACACATTATTTAAGTTTATCAAATCCCAAATAATAGCTGTAGTTTTCAAAAGTAATTTCATTTAATATACTTCTATTTGATTCTGTTGCGCTTGTCGCTATTTCTTCAAGTGCTGAATTGCCTTGAAAACTTTCATTTTCGTGTTTAGTCAAATAATCTGAAATTGCTTGAGGTAAAACACTATATAATTCAAACAGTGCATTTTCTTTTCCTGAAAGTAATTGGTAAAATTGATCACCAGAGATTTTATAAACTCTACTATGACTGTATTCCTTCCCATTTATTTCTCCAAACCATTTTTCGTTAAAACTGCTTTTTGCCAATATCTGTACCCAATAACACTTTGCTTGTTTATAAGTATCTGCATAGTTTGCTAATTTTTGAAACAAACTTTCGGCAGAACTACTATTCATGGTATTGTGTTTGTTTTTTATATCAGCAAATAAGGTATTGTTTGTTGCTTTAATATCAAAACCGCTTAAATTT
This sequence comes from Bacteroidia bacterium, assembly GCA_030425715.1. GTDB lineage: Bacteria > Bacteroidota > Bacteroidia > Flavobacteriales > Flavobacteriaceae > Lutimonas. The sequence goes on from JAUIAA010000010.1 coordinate 11,674, forward strand.
CCCCTTTCAAATCCTACAATTCCCCCTAAAATTTGTTCGTGAAATGTTCCGATTGAATTATTTATCGATTTATCAATTTGTCTATTAACCTCCGTTTTAATCAATGTTTCTTCATCCAAATCATTGAATTTAGCATCAAAAGTTAGTTTAATTGTATCAATTTTATTTTTGTAGAACTTCTTTTTGCTAACATTTGCTTTTGCTTTCTTGTACGAACTGTGTAAGTTTTCAATACAGAAAAGCAGATGTTCATCGGATATAAAACTTAAATATTTATTAGCCATTTTTTAGAGAGTTCGGTCTCGTATAAGAATAGTTGCGGGTTTACGTGCGAGGATTTTCCTTCGGAAAATCAGACGTAGTAAACTTGCAACGACTTTTGGTTAAGCTCAAAATAGAGCAATTATTTTTATACATCTTAAGTTTGTAATATCTATATTTCATTCATTAATCAGAAAGAACAAAAGAGAGGGTTAAGGTTCATATATAAAGTCAATCTATTTTGTCTTTTAGACTTCTAAAAAGTCAAAACATTTGACCATTTTAAAAGATACATTGCTAAAGCTGTTCCAGTTGTACTAACAAAAATTGAACTTTGCCAGAAATAAACTTTGTTTCCCCATACGCTTAACCACTTTTTACCAAATGATTCTTTTACATAACCTTTCATAATTTTATAGTAGAGAAAATTAATTATCAAGAAAATTGCTATTGCAGTTATTATTATCCAAATTTTATTCATAGTTCAAATTTTTTATTAAGTGTTGTTTTTCAAATTGTTGCCAACTTGTTTTAACAATACTTTTAACCACTTTAAAAGTTTACAACTCCAGATTTACATTATAATTTTCTAACAACTTTTTATAGTTGCTAAAATCTTTTTTGCTAAACTCTTCTTTTTTAAATTCTATATCTCGCTGCTTACGCATTTTTAACTGTTTGATTGACCTTAAAAAGCGTCTTAAGTCATTTTCATCTTTTAAGATTAAGCCCGGAACTTTTACATTTTTTCCTGCTTCATTTTTAGCCACCATGGCAAAATAAGAGGAGTTGCAATGTTTTACCTTTCCGGTTTGGATGTTTTGTGAAGTAACTCGAATTCCTACCACCATTGAGGAATTCCCTACATAGTTTATTTTGGCTTGTAAGGTTACCAACTCCCCTACCTCTATGGGGTTTAAAAAATCTACTCTGTTTACCGATGCGGTAACACAATAGTGCCCTGAAAATTTTGAAGCACAAGCAAAAGCTGCTTTGTCCATTAACGACAAGATAAACCCTCCATGTATTTTACCACTAAAATTGGCATAAGAAGGTAACATTAATTCTGTTAAAGTAATTTCAGAATCTTGGTTTGGTTTAAAGTTTTCTTTCATTTAATTAAATCTTCCTTTGGTTTCTTCTACCTTGGTAACAAAATATTTGGTTTCTCCCAGCCAAGGAAAAGTACGGTACCTTTCCATATAGGTTAGTTTCACATAATGCCCTTGTAAGTTTTTTAAATCTTGTAAAACTTTTTCATTTTTATCCTCTACAGAGAAATCAAAATGCTGCGAATCGGAAACTCCTTGGCTCAATCTACCTTCCCAAGTTTTAAATACCACCCCTTTTTTGGTTATTTTTACCAGTTCACCTGAACGAAACCCTTCACTATATGTGGCATAATATACAAATGCAAAATATGCAGCTAAAACTACAATAGACCCAATTATGACAATGGTTAAAATTTTTTTCATTTTGCTACACGTTTTTAATTTATAATTCAAAAATATAAAAAATATAATTCGTATTTTTAATAAATATTATAAATAGCTAAATCATGATTTCTTCACTACCCATTATAATTCCAATTATCATTCTTATATTTCTTGCTGCTTTTGTGGTAAAACAACAATCTGCATTTGTAATTGAACGTTTTGGTAAATACCAAAGTATTCGTCATGCAGGTTTGCAATTTAAAATTCCTTTGGTAGATAAAATTGCAGGAAGGTTGAGTTTAAGAATTCAACAATTGGATGTAATTGTGGAAACCAAAACTAGAGATGATGTTTTTGTACACTTAAAAATATCTGTGCAATATGTAATTCTTCGCGAAAAAGTTTACGATGCTTTTTACAAATTGCAAAATCCACATGAGCAAATTACCGCCTATATTTTTGATTTGGTTAGAGCCGAGATTCCTAAAATGATTTTAGATGATGTTTTTGAAAAAAAAGACGATATCGCCCATGCCATCCAAAGAGATTTAAAAGATGCCATGTTAGATTATGGTTATGATATTATCAAAGCTTTGGTTACCGATATTGACCCTGATGCCTCTGTAAAAGAAGCAATGAACCGAATTAATGCTGCCGAACGTGAAAAATTAGCCGCACAACATGAAGGAGATGCACAAAGAATTTTAATTGTTGAACGCGCTAAAGCAGAAGCAGAAAGTAAAAGGTTACAAGGTAAAGGTATTGCCGATCAGCGACGGGAAATTGCACGTGGTTTAGAAGAGAGTGTCGATACCTTAAACAAAGCAGGAATTAACCCACAAGAAGCTTCCGCATTGATTGTAATTACACAGCATTATGATACCTTACAATCTATTGGTGCCGATTCTAGTAGTAATTTAATACTCCTACCAAACAATCCAAATGCAGCAAGTTCTATGCTAAATGATATGACAGCTTCACTTTTGGCAGCCAATAAAATCAACGAATTGGAAGCCAAAAAAAACGATAAAAAATAATAAGAGAACGTGTAGAAATACTTCTATAGAAAACAACCAGTTGTATACAGATAAAAGCTTTGGTATAATAAATTGATATGAATAGAATATTAATTTTTTGTTTGATTCTAATTTCTCAAATGGCATTTTCACAAGATTCCAATCTTATTAATACTTGGATTATGAAAGAGGCTTTTGATTGTTTTGGTAATAAAATTGATAAGACTGAAGAAACTTTTTGGAATATTACATTTAATCAAAATGGAGTAGCTACAATAATAGTCAACCAAAATATAAAAAATGAAACTTTATTTAAAGTTAATAATCAATTAATTGAATTTTCTTTTGCGAGCTATGAAATATTAAAAATTACGAAAGATTCTTTATACTTGTCTGATAAAAAGGGGCGCTGTATGAATTATATATTTCTTTCTAAAGAAGCAAACTATCAAACAAAAGCTGCTATTCTAAATAAAATGAATTACAAGCATTTTATGTACGAAGGTGATACTGTTTTTTTTGCTAACAGTATTAATTTTCCTAAAATGAAAGGGTACATTAACTATCATGAGTATTTTATCAGGTCATTTCCAAATTTAGGTAAAACATCAGGTTGTAATATACAATTTCAATTTATTGTTAATAAGAATGGGGTGATTATTAACCCAAAAGGTAGTATTAGCTGCCTTAGAGACGATTCTAAAACTGTTGACAAAATTATAAAAGGAATGAAAGGCAAATGGAAGCCTATGCTTCTTGATGGAAAACCTGTTAATGCATTAGTACGGGAGAAGTTTACACATGGAAAATTAACTATTATAAACGAATAAAGAATTATTTTTATAACTTCATTTTACTAATTAATTGCTTATATGATACTTAACATATAAAAAGAGTTAACTTAAGAACTATAAAGTCAATACTTAAAATACCAAGCTTCATAACTATATACTTACGAAAACTATATAAAAAATATGCATTTACACGCTTTAGAAAACGACCCTGAATTTATCAATTTGCAAACCGAAATGGTAAGGATGCAAAACTGGATTATCGAAAATAATAAACGTTTATTAATTATTTTTGAAGGTAGAGATAGTGCTGGAAAAGGAGGTGCCATCATGCGTTTTATTAGATATATAAATCCAAGATTTTATAGAGTAGTAGCTTTAAATAAACCTACCGATATTGAAAAAGGAGAATGGTATTTTCAACGATATATTACACACTTACCCAAACCTGGTGAAATTGTTTTTTTTGATAGAAGTTGGTATAATAGAGCTGTAGTAGAACCTGTTATGGGTTTTTGTAGCAAGGAACAATACCATACATTTATCAAACAAGTAAAGCAATTGGAAGATATGTTAATTGAAGATGGTTGTCAAATAATTAAGTTGTGGTTTTCTATTAATAGAGAGGAACAAAAATCAAGATTAGAAGAAAGAAGGTCCAACCCATTAATCAATTGGAAGCTAAGTACTGTAGACATGCAGGCGCAGATTAAATGGGATGATTATACGCATTATAAAAAAGAAATGTTTCAACTAACAGGCACAAAAACATCTCCATGGGTTGTAGTAAAGGGCAATAATAAGGATGAAGCGAGAAAAGAAGCTATTCGGTATGTTTTAAACAACGTTCCGTATGAACCTAAAGGCTTAACCTTAGAAAGATTAGAACCTAATCCTAATATTTATAGCATTGAAAAGTATTGAAATAAAAAAGCCTTAAACATGATCTGTTTAAGGCTTTTTTCAAGTAGAAAAATTGTTACTTTTTCTCTTCTTTATCTTCTGTTTTCTTTTCGTCTTCGGTATTGGTAGCATCTTTAAACTCTTTTATTCCAGTACCTAAACCTTTCATTAATTCCGGTAATTTTTTACCTCCAAAAAGTAATAAAATAGCCAAACCAATAATTACCCATTGCCATGGACCTACAAAACCTAAAATTATAGTAAGTAAAATCATTTTTATTTATTTAAGCTACAAAGTTAATAATTAAAATAA
>JAUIAA010000301.1 GCA_030425715.1 Bacteroidia bacterium
AAAGAAAATTAACAATCAAATAAAATTTTTGCCTATTAAAATATCAAAAAATCCAGCAATGCGTTTATTTACGGTAAAATATTTTATCAATAAATTGGTATCTAAATATGGTATTGATGTTGTTTTCAGTCCTTTAAATTTAACCCCAAAATACAATGCAGTAACTATCCTTACTGTTCATGACATGATTAATGATTACTTTATAAGAAACTACAAATTAAAACTCTCGGAAATTATAGTAGCTGTGGTAAAAAACATCTTAGTAAAAAAAAGCATAAGAAATGCAGATATTATATTTACCCCTTCCGAATTCACTAAGTCACATATTTTATGCGCTACGAATTGCAATTTTGATAACATATTTCCAGTACATCATGGAATAATGGATTTAGTTCCAATACCAGTGCGACTTCCCTCATCCGTACAGTACAAATACTCCATCTTTTTACCTTCGCACCGCGGTAGACACAAAAATGTTCAAGTTGTATATGAATTATTGGATTATATGTATACGAATGATTATGATTTATACAAAGAATTAGTATTTATCATATCTGGATGTGACATCATTCATAGATGCAAAAATCGCAAATCAACGACTAGAGATCATGAAGATAAATTTATCAATTTAGGATACTTATCTGCTAGTCAAATCAAGTATATTTATCAAAAAGTGAATGCAGTATTATTTCCTAGCAGATATGAGGGATTCGGTTTACCAATCATTGAGGGATTATACAATAAATTACCGGTTATCTGTAGTGATATTCCAGTGTTCAGAGAAGTTGGTGGCGACAACGTTCATTATTTTGAATCTAGAAGCTATAGGCAACTATATCAGATAATAAAAAAAACAAAACTTTCTTTTACCACAACAAGCTGCACTTTAGAATACAGATCTTGGGAAAATGTGTGGAATGAAATGCTTGCCTATATTTCGAAGAATAAATAATTATGGTAACTATATCTTTCTTGTCAATTTTATTTTCATTCGTCTATGCGAACTTTTCTACACTAATGCCAGATAGTTATAGAATATTATGGCTCGTTGGACCAGCAGGTATTTATGTATGTTTAACTTTGTCTAGGTTAAAACTAAATAACAAATCATTATTTGTCTTATTTTTTCTTATCTACCTTGTAGTGCATGCTTTTGCTATGTCTGTAATACATGGTCTATATTTGGGTTCGGCTTCATTTTTGACTTGGGGTGCTTGGGTAGGATTAGGATTAATCTACGGTTCGCTTAAATCCAAATTTAAAATTGACAATATATTTATAATTATATTTTTTTTTGTTGGACTTATTCACGGTGGAGTTATTTGTTTTGAGGCAATTTTTAAAGTTACAATACTTAAAATAACTTCGGTGGAGGGTGTGGAGAGGTATTACGGAATCGGAGAGTCCATCTCCCAAACTGGTTTACAAATTGGATGTGGTTTGATATGTTGCTTGCATTTATGTTTTGTTGCTAAAAAAAAATTCATTGTAATTCTATTTTTCACTTTTTGTGTTATGTTATTAGCTATTGTATTAACAGGTAGCAGAAGCTCAATTATATTTACATCGATTTCTATATTTTTATATCTAGCATTGCAAGGAAAAAAGTCTTTCGCTTCATTTTACATTATCATAATTCTCCTTTTAATAGTTATTTATTTTGCAATAACACAGTTCGCTAATTTAGGAATAATAAGTTCTGATATTGTAAGGTTCCTAAAGCTTGCCGGGACATCGGAGGACTTGGGAAATGTTGTGCGATTTATACGTTGGAAAAGTGGAATTATCGAAACAATAACCAACCCAACTTTATTCTTATTTGGGCATGGTAGTGGTTCCAGTGTCACTATACCAAACTTAGAAAATCAAGTCACTATCACACACGAAAGTAGTATCATAAAAATGTTTTATGAGCTAGGTCTGTTGGGTGTTATATTCTATTTCGCAATATTGTTAGTCATACTCAAGGAAAATGTACTACGGAGAAATAATTTCCTGGCAATCGATAGGGGTTATAAACTATTCATAGTGCTGTTCATTCTTATATTTTTTGCAACCTGTGTCCACGATATGATGGTGTCTTGGGTCATTTCCTTTTATGTCTGGTTTTGTTTAGCTAAACTCTTAACTTATCCTTCGAAGTATCCATGAGCTCTGAATGGGTCACGCCGACAAAATATCAAGCTGTTGATATCATAAGTTTAAAATGTTATAAAATTTAGTATATAGAACAAAAAATAGTGCAGTATTCCAAACACTGGTAAAACCATGTGGGTGATTTGATAACCCGATTTCACCGTAATGTGGGCGTATATTTTTGGTTCTTCGCTGTTTACTGTGGGTTGATTTTTGGCACTGCCGGGTCTATCGAACCGGCCCTTAGATAACAGATAGCCCTAAAGTTTGAAAAATTCCGGAAGCCTCGGGCCAT
>JAUIAA010000302.1 GCA_030425715.1 Bacteroidia bacterium
AGAATTTGGAATTAAACAAGAGGTGGTTTTTGTCGATTTTAACTGGACCAATGTATTAGAGAGTACCAATAAAAAACAATTAAGAGTTAAGCCATTGCCTAAATACCCAGAAGTAAAAAGAGATTTGGCATTGTTGGTAGACGAAAATATAAGATTTATAGATTTGTATAACCAAGCTTTTCAAAGTGAACGAAAGCTGTTAAAAGCAGTAGATTTGTTTGATGTTTATGTGGGCGATAAATTGCCAAAAGGGAAAAAATCTTACGCCCTAAGTTTTGTTTTACAAGATGATGATAAGACCTTAAATGATAAGCAAATTGATAAAATAATGCAAAAGTTACAGCAAACTTTTAGCAAACAATTTGCTGCTGAATTACGTTAATTAATTATAAGGAACTCGTTGTGAGTTCCTTTTTTTATACCTGCATTTTTAAATATGTACAAAATTTTTATTCGCCCAGTTTTATTTTTATTCGATCCTGAAAAGGTGCATCATTTTACTTTTGGTTTTTTAAAGAATTTGTTTAAAATTCCTTTTGTGGGAAAGATTATAAAATCACTATTTCAAGTAAAAAGTAAAAGTTTAGAAAAAAATCTATTCGGCTTGACCTTTAAAAACCCAGTAGGTCTCGCAGCTGGTTTTGATAAAAATGCCTTGCTTTTTGATGAGTTTTCCAATTTTGGTTTTGGCTTTGTAGAAATAGGTACGGTTACACCCAAACCACAAGATGGCAACCCAAAAAAAAGACTTTTTAGGTTAAAAGAAGATCGCGCTATTATCAATAGAATGGGTTTTAATAATGATGGCGTAAAAGCAATTGCAAATAGGTTAAGAAAAAGAAATTCAGCTATTATTATTGGTGGAAATATTGGTAAGAATAAAGCTACCCCAAATGAAAATGCAACAGAGGATTATTTGATTTGTTTTCACGAATTATTTGAGGTGGTAGATTATTTTGTAGTGAATGTAAGCTCGCCTAACACACCAAACTTAAGAGCATTGCAAGATAAAGAGCCTCTAACCAATTTATTGAGTACATTGCAAAAAGCAAATGCCAAAAAAAAGAATTCAAAACCAATTTTGTTAAAAATTGCTCCAGATTTAACAGAGGAACAACTTTTAGATATTATTGAAATTGTTGCAGTAACAAAAATTAGTGGTGTAATTGCCACAAACACTACCATTTCTAGAGATAATTTACAATCTATCAACCAAACCGAAGCAGGAGGTTTAAGTGGTAGGCCTGTAAAGAATAGGTCGACAGAGGTAATTCGATACCTATCAGAAAAATCAAATAAAGCCTTTCCTATAATTGGAGTAGGAGGAATTCACTCCGCTCAAGATGCCAAAGAAAAATTGGATGCAGGAGCCGATTTGGTACAACTATATACAGGTTTTATTTATGAAGGACCTAAACTTGTAAAGCAGATTAATAAGCAGTTGATTTAAATTTTATTTATCTTTAGATAAAAAATCAAATGAAATCCCCTCTTTACCTGCTCATTTTTGTGGTGGTTGCTTTTGGATTTGGAATAAGTGATTCTAAACCAAAAAAAGTGGTTAGATATGGCAATAATTTTATGGCAGCAGTTCTAAAAGAGAGGCTTTATAGGTTGTCTTTTAACGAAAAAATCCCTACTACAGAACGTAACTTACTTCAACAATTTTATAGACTTAATGGTTTTAAACCTGTTTGGTTAAATCAAAACCTTACAAATAATGCTATTGCGGATTCTTTGATTCAAATTATCAAACATGCCAACTATTTTGGACTACAATCTAAAGATTATGATTTAGATTACTTGATCCAATTAAAAGAAGATTTGGAAACTCCAAATTCAAATGTGAACCAAGATCAAACAGCAATATTATTTGAAATTTTATTAAGTAAAACATATATGCACTTTGGCAAACACCTAAACTATGGCAAGGTGGAAAATACTGAAGGACTTACCCATTTACAGAGAAAGAAATACAATTTGGATATGCCTAATTATTTTGCAAATGCAGTTATTAAAGATAGTGTATTTGCTTATTTATACAATTTACAGCCAAAACAAAAGGCTTATATAAAGTTGCAAAAAATGGTACAGCAGTTTGTAAAAAATGCCTCTTTATCTGATAAAGAGATTATTGTGCCAGATTTTAGAAAAGACTCTGTTAATGTTATTATTAAGGCAAAGTTGGCTTTGGTAAACCATCTTTACTTAAGTGATATCACAAGCGAGCAAGAATATATAGAGGCACTAAAATTATTTCAAAAAAATCATGGTTTAACTCCTGATGGAATAGTTGGGAAGAATACAGCCTCGGCATTATCTGTTAGCCCACTTACCTATTATCAAAACGCAGCAATTAGCTTAGAACGTTGGCGTTGGAAAGAAAATTGGCAATCGAGTTATATCCATGTA
>JAUIAA010000011.1 GCA_030425715.1 Bacteroidia bacterium
CATTTAAAGAAGGAGAATATTTGAAATTTCAAATTAACTATGGGCTTCTTAATGCAGGCTTTGCAACTTTAGAAGTAAAAAAAGTGTTAAGAAATGATAAATCATATTATTTCGTACACGGTCAAGGAGAAACAACCGGTATGACACATTTCTTTTTTCCTGTACTTGATATTTACCAAACTTATATGGATACCGTAACCTATTTACCGTATAATTTTGTACGAAAAACCAATGAAGGAGGTTATACAAAAGACAAAGAAATTTATTTCGATTTTGAAAAAAAACAAGCCAAAGTAATCAATCACAAAAAAAATTGGGAAAAACAATTTGATATTGAAAGTAATGTGCATGATATGATTTCATCGCTTTATTATTTGCGAAGCTTAAATTTTGACAACTACAAAGCTGGAGATTCTATTTCGCTAGATGTGTTTTTTGATGAAGAAATTTATAAATTAAAACTATGGATTCAAGGTAGAGAAATTATCAAAACCAAATTAGGAAAAATAAAGACCATAGTTTTAAAACCTATGGTACAAAAAGGGCGTGTTTTTAAAAAGGAAGAAAGCCTAACTTTTTGGGTTACTGATGATAAAAATAAAATCCCCGTAAGGGTAAAAGCCGAAATATTAGTGGGAGCAATCAAAGCAGAATTAGAAGAATATAAACAATTGGCCAATCCGTTTCCTATAATTTTTAACTAATTTTTTTACATAACTTTTAACAAATTCAATAGATTTGCACTTTAACAAAAATAAGAACCCTGTTTAGTGAAAAATATATTGATGCTCTTTGTTGGATTGCTCATACTACAAGCATGTAAAAACAATACCGAAACACCTATTGCCAAAGTTGAAATTGTAGAAAACACTCCAGAAGTAATTAAAGAGTTTGGTTACGTATTAGACGATTACAAAGTAATTAGAGATACCATTAGAAATGGCGAAAGTTTTGGGCAAATTTTAGATAGAAACCATGTAGAATACCCAGAAATTTATCAAATTGCTGAAGCGGCCAAAGATACCTTCGATATTCGTAAACTTAGAGCTGGTAAGCCTTATACCATTCTTGCCAAAAAAGATACTACAGAAAAAGCACAAGTATTTATTTATCAGCCCAATAAAGTAGAATATTTGATTGTTGATTTTCAAGATTCTGTAAAAACTGTATTTGGTAAAAAGGAAATTAGAACCGAAGTAAAAACCGCATCTGGTATTATTGAAAGCTCCTTGTCGGAAGCAATTGAAAAACAAGGCTTAAACTATACCATCGCTTTAGATTTATCAGACATTTACGCATGGACAATTGACTTTTTTCACTTGCAAAAAGGCGATAATTTTAAATTGATTTACGAAGAAAAATTTATAGACGATACGGTTTCTGTAGGTATTGGAAACATTAGAGCAGCTTATTTTGAACATAAATCTACTCCAGTATATGCCTTTGATTTTGTAACCGATTCAATAAAGGGCACTCGCGATTATTACGATGATAACGCCAAAACACTACGGCGCCAATTTTTAAAAGCCCCATTAAAGTATGGATATAGGGTTTCCTCTCGATACAATTTAAAACGTAGAATAAAATATTATGGTTACAAAATAAGACCGCACAAAGGAACTGATTTTGCCGCAAGTATTGGCACCCCAATTATCAGTACTGCTAACGGTACAGTAATTGCCTCTACTTATCGTGGTGGGAATGGCAACTATGTAAAAGTAAAACACAATGCTACCTATACTACACAGTATTTGCATATGAAAAAGCGTGCCGTAAAAAAAGGAGATTATGTAAAGCAAGGACAAGTAATTGGTTATGTGGGAATGACAGGAAATACGGGAGGACCACATGTTTGTTATCGCTTTTGGAAAAACGGAAAACAAGTCGATCCGTTTAGACAAAAATTACCAGCAGCAGAACCGATTAAAGAAAATTTAAAAGAACAATACTTTGCTTTTATCCAACCGCTTAAAGCAGAATTAGACCAAATACCAACCAAATATGCAGAGCAAACTTTAGCTGCGCACTAAATTTAGATAACTTATCTATGGCACTACAAAACATCAACCCAACCAAAACTAAGGCCTGGAAAAAATTAGAAAATCATTTTACAGAAATTAAACCTGTTGAAATGAAAACACTTTTCCAAAAAAATAAAAATAGAAAAGAAGAATTTTCCTTCCAGTTTGAGGATTTCAATTTAGACTACTCTAAAAACAGAATCGATCAAAAAACGATGGATTTACTTTTAGAGTTGGCAAATGAGTGCCAATTAACAGATGCTATAGAAAAATATTTTTCGGGAGACAAAATCAATACTACAGAAAATAGAGCCGTTTTACATACAGCACTTCGAAATAAAGGTAATAATGCTGTACAAGTAGATGGCACTGATATTATGCCAGAAGTTAGAGAAACCTTAGCAAAAATGGAACAATTTTCTAACAAAGTAATCTCTGGCGAATTTAAAGGCTATACGGGCAAAGCCATAACCGATGTGGTGAATATTGGTATTGGCGGATCAGATCTAGGACCGAGAATGGTAGTAGAGTCTTTGCAGTTTTACAAAAATCACCTCAACACACATTTTATATCCAATGTTGATGGAGACCATGTGGTAGAAGTACTTAAAAATTTAAACCCAGAAACCACACTTTTTATTATTGTTTCTAAAACCTTCACTACGCAAGAAACCCTAACCAATGCCTTAACCGTAAAAAAATGGTTTTTGCAAAATGCAAAAGAATCAGATATACAGCATAATTTTGTAGCCGTTTCTACCAACGTAGAAAAAGTTCTTGACTTTGGTATTGATGCTAATAATGTGTTTACCATGTGGAATTGGGTAGGAGGGAGATATTCATTATGGAGTGCCGTAGGTTTATCTATAAGTTTAGCTATAGGGTTTAAAAATTTTGATAACTTTTTAAAGGGTGGCTATGCAATGGATCAACATTTTAAAAATGCTGATTTTGAAAAAAACATTCCGGTAACTCTTGCTTTGATAAGTATTTGGTATAATAATTTTTTTGGCTCAGAATCTGAAGTGGTAATTCCATACACCCAGTATTTAGAAAAATTAGCACCGTTTTTACAACAGTTGTCTATGGAAAGTAACGGTAAGTCTGTAGATAGAAATGGTAAGCCCGTAAACTACCAAACGGGTAATATTATTTGGGGAAATACAGGTACCAATGTACAACATGCCTTTATGCAATTGGTACACCAAGGCACTAAAATTATACCTGTAGATTTTATTGGATTTAAAGAATCCCTTTACGGAAATAAAGAGCCCCACAACAAATTAATGGCAAATTTCTATGCACAAGCCGAAGCACTTTATGCCGGTAAAACAGCTGAGGAGGTACACTTAGACATGAAATTTCATGGAGATTTAAAAAAAATTAATGCATTATTACCTTTTAAAGTTTTTGAAGGTAACAAGCCTTCCAATGCAATACTTATTGAAAAATTGACACCAAAAAGCTTAGGCTCATTAATTGCAATGTATGAGCATAAAACCTTTGTACAAGGTGTAATATGGAATATTTTTAGTTTTGATCAATTTGGGGTAGAACTAGGAAAAGAGTTAGCGCACAAGTTTTTGGTTAAATAAAGGTTAAATTCTGTTAACAAAGCCTTAAAAAAATAACCTTAATTTAATGGCATAAAATTCTAATTTATAGTAGTTTTGCACCAGTTATTAACTCAAATAAACTATAAATGAAAAATTTTAAACTGCTAATGGTTGGAGCCTTCTTAATGATGTCGGCTACAATTTTTGCACAAACTGTAATTGTTACTGGTACCGTTCATGATGAAACAGGACCATTACCAGGAGCTAATGTTGTAGAGAAAGGTACTACCAATGGAACTACAACAGATTTTGACGGTGTCTTTACTTTAACAGTAGAGAGTGCCGAAGGTATTCTTGAAATTTCTTTTGTTGGAATGGGTACAAAAGAAATTGCTTACAACGCTGGAAATGCTAATGTTGGTAAAATTGTTTTAGTTGTAGATGATAATGTTCTAGACGAGGTAATCGTAACAGGAACTATTGATATTGCAAAAGACAGAAAAACGCCTGTTGCAGTATCTACAATAAGAGCTATTGATATTCAAGAAAAACTAGGAACACAAGAACTTCCTGAACTTTTAAATTTAACACCATCTGTATATGCTACCAAACAAGGGGGTGGTTTTGGAGATTCTCGTATAAACATTCGTGGGTTTGACCAAAGAAATACTGCAGTTATGGTCAATGGCCAGCCAGTAAACGATATGGAAAATGGTTGGGTATATTGGTCGAACTGGGCTGGTTTATCCGATGTTACTACTGCAATGCAGGTGCAAAGAGGTTTAGGTGCTTCTAAATTGGCTATTGCATCCGTTGGGGGTACCATAAACGTGGTAACCAAAAGCTCAAACGCTCGTGAAGGAGGATCTGTTGCTGCCACTTTTGGCAACGATGGTTATCAAAAATATTTGGCTTCTTACAATACGGGTCAATTAGAAAGTGGCCTATCTGCAAGCGTATTGTTCAGTACTTTTAAAGGCGATGGTTTTGTAGATGGAACCAAAGGTGCTGGTTCAAACTATTTTATTGGTTTAGGATATAAAATTAATGACAAACACGATTTACAATTTATCTTTACTGGTGCACCACAATGGCACAACCAAAGAAGCTTTGCACCATCAATTTCTGATTACCAAAAATACCAAGAAGGTGGTCCTGATGATACAGCGACAGATCCAAATATTAAATACAATAGTGATTGGGGATACTTGAATGGGAAAGAATACAGTTTTAGAAGAAACTTTTACCACAAACCTGTAATGTCTTTAAACTGGGAATGGGTTATTTCTGATGCTGCAAGATTATCTACCGTAATTTATGGCTCTTGGGGTCGTGGTGGTGGAACTGGTGAAATTGGTAGAATTAACGGCAATCGTCAGTACCAATTAAAAGATGAAAATGGTTTAATTCCTGTTGATGATATTTTTGCATGGAACTCTGGTCAAAGTGTTCCTTCTTTAGGTGTTGATAGAACTACTTATGATGGTAGATTTATGAATACGGGTAATAATGGTCACCCTGATGGTGGTGGATTTGCAGGTAGTGATAATGGTATTTCTAGAAGATCTTCAATGAATTCGCACAATTGGTACGGTGCCTTAATCAATTTTCATAACGCTATTAATGATAATTGGAGTTACGATGCAGGTGTGGATTTAAGAACCTATACTGGCTACCACTTTAGGGTAGTAAATAGTGTTTTAGGGGCGGATGCCTATGTTGATTATGACGACATAAACAACCCAACACACGTTATTGAGCCAAATGATTTTGTAAAAGCTTCGGCCAGTTGGAATCCTTGGGATGATATTGATGGTTTAGAAAAGATAGATTATTATAATGATGGTATTGTGAAATGGGCAGGTGTATTTGGTCAGGTAGAATATACCAATGATATCATTTCTGCATTTGTACAAGGGTCTTTCTCTAGCCAAGGTTTTGAAAGAATAGAGTACTTTAACGAAACTCCAGAAAATCAAAACTCTGGTAATAAAAGTTTAAAAGGAGGTAATATAAAAGGGGGTTTAAATTATAATATTAACGAAAACCACAATGTATTCTTTAATACAGGTTACTACTCTAAACAACCACTTTTTGATGCAGTTTATATAAATTTTGGCAATAACTTAAATCCTGATTTAACCAATGAAAAAATATTTGGTTTAGAACTTGGTTATGGATTTAGAAGTGCAAAATTCACTGCAAATGCTAACTTGTATAGAACTTCTTGGAAAGATAGATTTATTTCTGATGGAGTAACAATCAATGCAGGGGATCCAAATGAGATTCGTGGTACCGCAAACTATAAAGGGGTTACAGAAGTACACAGTGGTTTAGAGATTGACATGATGTATAGAGCTACGGATCAATTAAATTTCACAGGGATGTTATCTGTTGGTAACTGGGTGTATGAAGGCGATGTTGATGCTGATGTTTATGACAACAATCAAAACCTAATAGGTTCATCAACTTTATATTTAGACGGTGTAAAAGTGGGTGATGCTGCACAATTTACAACAGCACTTGGTGCCAATTACTCTTTCCTTAACGGATTTAAGGTTGGGCTTAACTGGAGATTGGCTAATAACCTTTATGCAGATATTAATGCAGAAGATTTTACGGATCCAGATAATAGTGGAGCATTAGAATTACCTTCTTATAATTTAATGGATGCCAGAGCAGCATACAACTGGCAATTAAAAGAAGGAAGTTCAATTGAACTTAGCGTAAACCTAAATAACATATTTGATACCACTTATATTTCTGAATCGGATACAAATTATTTTACAAGACCTGGAGATGACACTTATAAGGGAATTTCTACTGGGAATAGAGTTTTCTTCGGATGGGGTAGAACTTGGAATACCTCGGTAAGATTTAGATTCTAGTTCTTTTCAGAATTCTAACATGGATAAACTGCTTTTGGAATACTTCAAAAGCAGTTTTTTTATGAACATATTTCCTTACATTTGTAACACAAATTAAATTACATACCATGATTAAAATGTTACATTCCGGTTGGGCTTATATTACCTTAATTTTAATTGTATTTGCGGTTATTAATGCAATTATTGGCCTCACTTCTAATAAAGAATTTAAAGAGAAAGACTTAAGAATTTCACTATTCACCTTAATCGTAACTCATATCCAAATATTAATTGGGTTGGTAGCTTATTTTACTTCGGCTCAATTTGCTTTTTTAACCGAAAATGGTATGGGTGCTGCCATGAAAGACCCAGAAATTAGACTATTTGCTGTAGAGCATCCCTTGATGATGATATTGGCAGTAGTATTTATTACTATGGGCTTTTCTAAACACAAAAATAAAGCTACAGATAAAGATAAATTTAAAACCATTGCTGTTTTTTATGGAATAGGTTTACTATTGGTGTTGAGTAGAATTCCTTGGAGCCAGTGGTTTTAGTTAAAACCAGACGCGGTTTTAAAAAAGCATATTCAAATTTAATTTACTAAGTAACCATGCCATTGTTAAAAAAAATATTGTCTTATCCACTTAGTGTAATTCATTATTTCTTTTTTGGCTTGGTTTTAATAATTCTCCACCCTATACAATGGCTGGCTTTTAATTTATTTGGATATACTGCACATAAAAAAACAGTTAGCTTTTTAAACTTTTTGGTTACTGGAACTTTATACTTATTGGGCTCAAGAGTTGTTTTTAACAACAAATACAAACTTCCTGAAAATGTTCCTTTAATTTTGGTATCTAACCACCAAAGTACTTACGACATTCCTCCTATATTTTGGTTTTTACGTAAATACCACCCAAAATTTGTGTCGAAAATTGAGTTGGGTAAAGGCATACCTAGTGTTTCTTATAACTTACGGCATGGCGGTTCGGTTTTGATCGACCGAAAAGATGCAAGACAATCGCTTAAAGCATTGAGTGATTTTGGTGCTTATATTGAAAAAAACAAGTATATGGCTGCAATTTTTCCTGAGGGTACTAGAAGTAAAGACGGTAATCCAAAGCCATTTAAAGATAAAGGATTGAAAATTATGCTTAAAAAAGCACCTTCGGCATATATTGTTCCGCTTACCATTAATAATTCTTGGAAATTGGTAGCACATGGTAATTTTCCTTTGGGGATTGGTGTAAAATTAACCTTTGATGTTCATGAACCTATCAAGGCAGATAGTATGCCTTTTGACGAATTGATGGCTAAAGTAGAAAAAACGGTAAAAGATGCTATTAGGGTTTAATTATTTGAAAGGTATCTCTATCGGCTAAAAAGCCAAATTTATTGCGCATTTCTACAATCTCTTTTTTGTTTAATTCTACTGTTTTTATCGCTTCTTTATTGGCACTGGTTGCTAAAATTTTGTTTCCAAAAAAATCATATACCGCAGTATGCCCAACATATTCTAGTCCATTAGCATCAGTTCCTACTCTGTTGACTCCTACCGTATAACATAAATTTTCTATTGCTCTTGCTTGTAAAAGTACATCCCAAGCCTGAATTCTTGGTTTTGGCCAATTTGCCATATAAATCAATAAGTCAATTTCATCTGTATTTCTCGCCCAAACCGGAAAACGCAAATCATAACAAACCAACGGACAAATTTTAAAACCTTTATACGTAAAAACCAATCGTTTTACACCTGCATTAAATTTTTTGTCCTCTCCTGCATAAGAAAACAAATGCCGTTTGTCATAATGCAATATTTCCCCATCAGGAAAAGCTACCACACAACGATTATAAATGGCTTTATTTTCTACAATTATTAAACTACCCATTACCAAGCACTGTTTTATTTTGGCTATTTTCAACATCCATTTTACCGCCATTCCATCCATGGTTTCTGCTACCTCATTTTGCTCCATGGTAAAACCAGTGCTAAACATTTCTTGCAATACAATGATATCTGTTGGCTCTTTTATTGCCTCTATTTTTTTTGTGAAATTTTCTATATTTCTACTTGGATTTTGCCAAACCAAATCGGCTTGAATACAGGTAATATTTAGTGTGCCATTCATTTTTTAAAGATAGTTATTTTGTATTATTGTGAAAAGCAAAAAAATGGATCATTCCAACAAATTAATCATTTTTGATATCGATGGTACCTTAACGGATAGTGTAGCTCTCTACCATAAGGTGGTAATAGATGCGTTAAAATTGATGGGAATCTCAAATATTGACACTGATTTTTATCACTACAAATACCACACGGATAGTTATACCTTAAAGGTTAATTATGAAAATTGGTTTCAAAAGCCATACCATAAAGATTTACTGGCCGAATTTGAAGAAATTCTATACCAAGAGTTGTTAAAATATCCTCCTGTGCAAGAGATTATTGGAGCGAAAAACTGCATAGCTCAATTACAAAAAGCAGGATTTTCTATTGCTTTTGCAACCGGTTCTTTACCCAAACCTGCCATGCTAAAATTAGAACAGTGTAAAATTTGGTTTGACCCCCAGGTTCTTACAACTTCAGAAATTAGTTTTGATAGGGAAACTTTTGTTTTACAAGCCATTGAAAATGCCAAACAATTTTATAAAGTGAATCATTTTGACGGTATATATTCTGTTGGCGATGGGATTTGGGATTTACAAACAGCGCAAAAATTGCATCTAAATTTTATAGGAATTGGTACAAAGCAAAAAACCAAATTAAAAGAGTTGGGTTGCCTAACGCACTTTGACGATTTAACGAAATTAGCTTCCTATTTTATTTAAAATGGCTGCGGCTTGTACCATTGTTTCTTCGTTTTTAGCAAAGCAAAATCGGAGCACTTTGTTGTCTGTTTTGTTTTGGTAAAACACCGAAATGGGTATAGAAGCAATTTTAAATTCTTTGGTTAATCTTACTGCAAAATCTACATCATTCTCTTCGCTTATGTTTTCATAGCCCAAAAGTTGAAAATAAGTTCCTTTTGCGGGTTGGATACTAAATTTAGAATCTTTTATCGCTGCTAAAAAAAAGTCTCTTTTTTGTTGGTAAAAAGCAGGTAAGTCTAAATAATTTTTTGGGTTTTTAAGATAGGTAGCTAATGCTAGTTGTACAGGATGGTTTACACTAAAAACATTAAATTGATGCGTTTTTCTAAACTCGCTCATCAAATTTTTTGGTGCCAAACAATAACCCATTTTCCAGCCCGTAGCATGAAATGTTTTTCCAAAACTTGCTATTACAAAGCTGCGCGCTGCTAACGACGGGTACTTGGAAACACTCTGGTGGGCTATTCCATCAAAAATAATATGTTCATAAACCTCGTCGCTTAAAATAAGTATTTCTGTATCCTTTACTATTTCTTGTAAGCTCAACATGTCTTCCATGTTTAAAACGGTTCCCGTTGGGTTGTGCGGAGTATTTAGGATAATCATTTTGGTTTTTGCGGTAATTTTTTCTTTTACCTTTTGCCAATCTACCTTAAATTGGGGTGCAATCAGCTCTATTTCTACCACTTTTCCACCATTTAAAACCACTGCTGGACTATAACAATCATAAGCTGGAGAAAAAATGATTACCTCATCGTCTTTTATTACCGATGCGGCAATTGCGGTATAAACTGCCTGGGTTGCTCCTGCGGTTATGGTAATTTCATTATCTACATTGTAATTACAGCCATAAAGTGTTTGCACTTTTTTTACAATAGCTTCTCTCAATTCAAAAATTCCAGCCATGGGAGCGTACTGATTGTACCCGTTTTTATAGGCATTCACAACCAGATCTACCAATTGAGAGGAAACAGGGAAGTTGGGAAACCCTTGAGATAAGTTGATTGCATTTTCACTATTTGCTAAGCCACTCATTTTAGTAAAGATACTGACCTCGGCATTTGGTAATTTAGAGTTCAATTGGATACTTGTATTCATTTTCTTAACTGTTAATATTCTGTTAATCCTACTTTTAGGGTGTTACATATAACTTTTTCAAGCGTCAATTAACTACACTCAACTTAACTTATTATGAAATTCCCTCTTACGCTTTTCGCATTTTTGATGCTCTGCACAACTTATGCAAATAACAACCCAAAAAACGGTTCTATTTCTGGAAAAATAATCGATACTGCTACACAACAACCGATACCATATGCAACCATTGTTATCAAAGGTAAAGATAATAAAACGGTTACTGGCGGTATCACAGACGAAAATGGGAACTTTAAAATAGATAAAATTCCCGAGGGGGAATACAATGTTGAATTTCAATTTATAGGATATAAAACGGTTACAAAAAAAGTAAGTATTACTTCAAAAAAGGCAGATGTTGAAATGGGAGCGATTGCTCTTGAAGAGGATGCGCAGGATTTAGACGAGGTAGTGGTAAGGGCCGAAACCTCTACCGTTGTGCAAAAAATTGATAGAAAAGTAATCAATATTGGTAAAGATTTAACTTCTGCTGGTGCAAGTGCCGCAGAAATAATGAATAATATTCAATCGGTTAGTGTAGACCAAGATGGCAATTTAAGCTTACGCGGAAATACCAATGTTAGGGTATTGGTAGATGGTAGACCTACCAACATTAGTGCGCAACAATTATTACAACAAATCCCATCTACTTCCATAAAAAGTATAGAATTAATTACCAATCCATCGGCAAAATACAATCCGGAAGGGATGTCGGGAATTATCAATATCGTATTAAATAAAAATGCAAACCTAGGGTTTAACGGTAGTGTAAACGCTGGATTAACCTACGGTGCCAATGCAAGATTTAATGGTTCTTTAGATTTAAATTACCGGGCTGGAAAATTTAACTTTTTTGCCAATTATGGTGCAAACACAGGTAAAAGAGACAATTATGGAGAAGTGTTTAGGTATGATAACAATTCTACTCAAGATTTTGAATTTGACAACGATAATACTTCCCATCTGTTAAAAACTGGGGTAGACTATTATATTAACGATAAAAATACTTTATCCTTTTTTACCGTACAAAATAGGTTTGATTCAAAAAGTAATAGCTCTACTTTGGTAACCTATCCTGATCCTACCAATAATATTGATCAAGTAAGTACAACAGATAGCGAGAGCAGTACCCAAACTTATAATGTCAATTACAAAAAAGATTTTGAAAAGGAAGGGCATAATATCGAACTGGAAGGAAATTATTCTAAAACCGATAGCCCTGAATTGGCAGAGTTTAGAGAATTAAACGACGTAACAGACCCTATTTTAAACTATGATGATGATTTAGAGAATAACCAAGAAAACCTAACCGTAAATCTAGATTATGTAAATCCACTAAAAGAAAATTCTAAACTAGAACTAGGCTTAGAAACACGTGTAAGAAATATGGACAATAGTCGTATAACTACACAACAAGAATATGTGTACGACGATCAAGGAAATATAATTGGCACACAGCCCATTCCAGATACGTATTATGAATACGATAGAAATATTAATTCTGCTTATGCTACTTATAGCAATGAAATTAAAAAGTTTTCCTACCAAGTTGGGTTCAGGCTTGAGAATTACAATGTAACTGCCAAATTAGATAATAATGAGATTTATAAAGATGATTATATTACGGTTTATCCTTCGGCTTTTGTAACCTATAAACCTTCTGATAAAAATCATTACCAAGTAAGTTATAGCCGTCGTGTAGATAGGCCAGGGTTTAACCAAGTAAATCCAATAAGAGAATGGAGCACACCGCTAATAACCTCAGTTGGGAATCCTGAATTAAATCCTCAATTTACCAATTCTTTGGAGCTAAATTATACCAGAAATGTAGAAAACGGTTCGATTACATTTGGAACATTTTATAGAATAATTAAAGATAATATAACCCGTGTTTTATTAGTGGATCCTTTTGATCCCAATAAAGTTATTTTAACTTTTGGCAATACAGATGATAACAATGCTTATGGTTTTGAACTATCGAGTAATTATCGTTTTACCAAATGGTGGAGTATCAATGCTAGTTTTGATTTATACCATCAAACGGAAAAAGGTATTGTAGGCCCTGATTTTATGGAAGTAAATAATACCACATGGAATTTAAGAGCAAATAACGATTTTAAGGCAACTAAAAATTTGCGTTTTCAATTGTTTGGAATGTATCGCGGAGCAAACCAAAACTTACAATTTAAAGTAAAACCTATGTGGAAAATTGATGTAGGTGCGCGTTGGAATATTTTAAATGATAAAGGTACTTTAAGTGCTAGAATGAGCGATATTTTTAACACCATGTTTTTCGCCTTTGATGGCGAAAATCCTTATCGTTCAACTGGTGAATTCCATTGGGAAAGTAGAACGGCCTATATTGGGTTTAGTTATAGATTTGGAGGTAATGATGTGAAAAAAAGAAATAGAAAAAGGAGAGATGATAACAACACGCAAGGCGGAGGATTTTTGTAAAAAAGAAATAGCACCTTTTATTTACTCAGTATAAAAAGGTGCTATTTAAAACCTGTTTTTTTATTATATCATTTTTAAATTGTTGATTTCTTGTTGGGTAAGATGCCTCCAAATACCTCTAGAGAGATTTTTTTTGGTTAGCCCTGCAAAAACAACACGATCTAATTTTACCACTTTATAGTTAAAGTGCTCAAAAATTCTTCTAACAATTCGGTTTCTACCTGAGTGTATTTCAATACCTACTTCATTTTTTGGTTTATTGTCTATATAGGAGATATTATCGACAAACACCATTTTTCCATCTAAAACAAAATTTTCAGAAATTTTATTCAAATCACTCATGCTTAACTTTTGGTCTAAAGTAACATGGTATAATTTTTTTACTTGGTGTTTTGGGTGGGTCAATTTTTTAGCCATTTCACCGTCATTGGTAAAAAGCAATAAACCAGTGGTATTTTTATCCAATCTACCAACAGGATATATTCTTTCAGTTGCAGCATTATGCATCAAATCCATTACGGTTTTTCTACCTTTTTCATCGTCCATGGTAGTGATATAGTTCTTCGGCTTGTTCAATAGCACATAACGTTTGGTTTCTGGAGAAATTAAGGCTCCATCAAATCTAACTTCATCTCCTAATTTTACTTTGTAGCCCATTTCGGTAATTACCTTACCATTTACGGTAGCGCTACCCGTTTTTATATACATATCTGCATCTCTTCTAGAGCAAATTCCAGAATTAGAGATGTATTTGTTTAATCGGATTTCATCGCTTTTTTGTGGTGTGCTTTTTGCCCCAGGTTTGACCTTAAAATCTTTTAATTTTTGTGGATGCGGTCTAAAATTTTTATCCTTATTGGCACCAAATGGTTTTTTTGAAGATGCATTGGTACTGTTTTTCTTGTTTTTGTCTTGTCGTCCTCTCGACGAGATGTTTTTTGCAGTCATTTTTAAAATTTTTGCAAAATTACGAAAAGGATTTTATATCAAACGATTAATAACAAGCAATTTAAATATTGGCTTCTAAAATTCTTTGAATAATTACAGAGGTGTCTATTAACATTAAACTTAAAACGCCAATAACAATAACCAGTTTAATAATATTGTGTAAAATTACATAATCTCTTTTGGTACTCGCCTTCCACAAAAGGATGCTAAAAAATATAAAAGCAATGCCAACAAAATAGAAGTAATATTTCATCAATCCTATTTCGGGATATTTCCAAAGAAAATAAATAGGGTCTAAGGTAAAAACTACCACAATGGTAATGAGTAGTTTGGTGAAATACTCGCCATATTTTATTGGAATGGTAATATAATCTTGAGCAACATCTCCTTTGATATTTTCTAAATCTTTTAGCAGCTCTCTTATAATTAATACCAAAAACAAAAATGCAGCATGCGTAAATATGATAGTAGAAAAGTTTTTGTAATAGATAAAAACAGCAAAAAAAGGTAAAATTGCCAGTGTAGCTGCAGAAAACAACCCAATTAAAGGATATTTTTTTAGCTTATGAGAATAGAGCCAAATAAGAAAAATATACACAGAAAAAAATAGTGCAGCTCTCCAAGAAACCAAAAAGGCAAAAGCTACCCCAATAAAATTTAGTAAAAAGTAAATTTTTAATTTGGTTTGCTGCCCTACAATACTATCAATTTTCGATTTTATAGGCTTATTAATAATGTCTTTGTTGGCATCGTAAAAATTATTGATAATATAACCAGATGCAATAACACAAATTGTTGCTAGCACTAAAAAATATAAATCTAAATTAAGCAAAACATGTTTTAGCGACTTGTCTGGTGAGAAAATAAATATAGCGGCAAGATATTGTGCCAAAACAATGATAAGGATATTATACCCCCTTACCACAGATAGTAAACTTAAAAACTTATAAAAAAAAGAATATTTTTTGGTAGGTTTTGGAGTGTTTTCCTCTGAAATTTTAAGCAAGTCCATAATAGAAATTTATGGAAAATTAAAATCGGTAAACCAATTCTAATTTGTGTCCTTGCAAAGCTTTTTTTGCCTTTTCAAAATCTTTAGTAAAACCTAAAATATAGCCGCCACCGCCAGAACCACAAAGCTTTAAGTAATAGTTATTTGTATCAATGCCTTGTTGCCAAAGTTTGTGAAAGCTAAGAGGAATCATAGGTTTAAAATGCTGTAAAACTACTTTAGAAAGTTGTTTTACATTGCCAAACAAAGCTTTAGCATCACCATGTAAAAAATTGTCAATACAAGCGTCGGTATATTTGGCAAAATCTTGATCAATCATTTTTCTAAACCCTTCGTTTTTCATTTTATTCATAAAGATTTGTACCATGGGTTCTGTTTCGCCAACCATTTTAGAATCTAATAAAAACACTGCACCTTTCCCGTTTTTTTGTGAGGGAATACCTGTAGCTTCTAAATTATCTTTAGAGTTGATTAAAATAGGTAAACTTAAATAAGAATTTAAAGGATCTAATCCTGAGCTTTTACCGTGAAAAAAAGATTCCATTTGTGAAAAAATGGATTTTAACTTCAAAAGTTTTTCACGAGTTAAGTTTTCTAGAACCGTGATTTTTTCTTTACTGTATTTGTCATAAATAGCGGCAACCAATGCTCCAGAACTTCCAACACCATAACCTTGCGGAATACTAGAGTCAAAATACATTCCTCTATCAATATCCGCTTTAAATTGCTCTAATTGCAAATCGACATCTTCAGAATTTAAGCTTTGGAGGTAATGATAAAAATCTGCAAGTTTTTGATTAGAAAGTTTACGAGTACTTGATAAATGATTAGATACTTTTAAGGCTCCTTGGTAGTAATTGTAAGGAATTGCTAAGCCTTTGGAATCTTTGATGATACCATATTCGCCAAACAACAAAATTTTAGCATAAAATAAAGGTCCTTTCATTTGTATTTATATTCTTTTTAAATTTCTTGCAATTTTCTGGGTACAAATATAATAGAAAATTGTAGGATTATCACTTATCAAACGAAAGTGTAGTTGATTTGTTATCATTTATAGGCAATCAATTATCTTTTTCATTATCTGAAGTGCCATCATAATAGTTGGTTTTCCAAACCTCAACCTTTTTGTCAAACACATATTTTCCTTCACTTTCTAATTTTCCATCGTCATAATAAGTTTTCCAATTCCCTTCTCTTTGGTTATCTTCATACTTACCCTGTGCTTCCATTTTTCCGTTGC
>JAUIAA010000012.1 GCA_030425715.1 Bacteroidia bacterium
CAATCATCATAAACCGACAAAGCTGTATTGGGCACTACCAATTCTTGATCAATTCCTATGATGTTTCCATAGCCTTCACAAGTAGGGCAGGCGCCGTATGGGTTATTAAAACTAAATAAATGAACGTTTGGCTCTAGAAAAGTCATGCCATCTAATTCAAATTTATTGCTAAATTCCCTTGTTTGATTGTTAGAAAGGTCTTCTATCAAGCAAGTCCCTTTCCCTTCATAAAATGCGGTTTGCACAGAATCGGCCAATCTGTTTAAAAAATCTTCATCTTGTTGCACCACAATTCTATCAATTACTAAAAACAAATTTTTAGCTGTGTCGCCGTCAAAATCATCTATTCTTATGATTTTGTTATTGGCTTTTAACCTTGCAAACCCTTGTTGTTTAAGTACTTTTATAATGGTTTTAAGATCTTTACCTTTATCTACAATAATAGGTGCTAGTAAAATTAATTTGGAACCTATTTTGTGTTTTTGAGCAAAACGTACAACATCATTTACCGTATCTTTGCTTACTTCTTTACCAGATATTGGAGAGTAAGTTTTTCCTATTCTAGCGTATAATAGCTTTAGATAATCATAGATTTCGGTAGAGGTGCCTACGGTAGATCTAGGGTTGGTACTATTCACTTTTTGTTCAATGGCAATGGCCGGAGATATACCCTTGATGTAAGTAACTTTAGGTTTGTTTAATTTGCCTAAAAATTGCCTGGCATACGAAGATAAACTCTCTACATAACGCCTTTGACCTTCTGCATAAAGTGTGTCAAATGCCAAACTTGACTTGCCAGAACCTGATAATCCGGTAATAACAACTAATTTATTTCGAGGAATTTTAACATCTATATTTTTTAAGTTATGTAAGGCAGCTCCTTTGATGAGGATATGATCTTTAAAGTCTTTATTTTTCAACGCTTTCAGAAGATTTTAAGTATTTTAATTTTTACAAATATAGGTACTAAAATTGGTTAAGAAAATTATAAATTTCTTAAGGAAATCTTAAAGGAAATTAAAAAAAGTTAAAAAAAAATTTGTTTTTTAAAATTATTTGTCTTTATATTTGTCCCGAGGCTTATGTTAGTTTTGAACTAGTCTCCCCTAATATTAACTTAAATTTTTGCTTATAGTATAGTTCTACTTTTCATAACAATAATAATTGGAAGCTTAATAGTAATAATAGCTTCATAAAAAAAAGGGGAATTATGCATACACAAAAATTAGACGATAGCGTCTTAGTTAAGAATTACATTGATGGCAATGAAAGATCTTTAGAAATCTTAATCCTACGCCACAAACAAAGAATTTTCAGTTTTATTTATTCAAAAGTACAAGACAGAGATGTTGCTGACGACATTTTTCAAGATACCTTTATTAAGGTTATCAATACTTTAAAAATGGGTAAATACAACGAAGAAGGTAAGTTTTTACCTTGGACCATGCGAATTGCACACAATTTAATTATTGATTTCTTTAGAAAAGGAAACAGAATGCCAACTTTTCAAAACACAGATGAATTTGATATCTTTTCCGTATTAGGCGATAATGCGCTTAGTGCAGAAAATGAGTTGATCAAAAATCAAATTTATACAGATGTGAGAAAATTAGTTGATGAATTACCAGAAGATCAACGTGAAGTTTTAATGATGCGTATTTTTAAAGACATGAGTTTTAAAGAGATATCTGAACAAACCAGTGTAAGTATTAACACAGCTTTAGGAAGAATGCGTTATGCATTGATAAACTTGAGAAAAATGATTGATAACAACAATATTATCTTAACAAATTAGTAATTAATTAAAGTTTTTTTAGTATTGATACAATATAGTTTAGTTTTGTGCGTTATCTTATTAAATCCCTATAAAGATTTATGGCAAAACTTTACACTGAAAGATTTTTCAAAGAAAAACTTGACCCGAAGACAGAAACAGTATCTTTTTTGTTAAACTATTCAAAATCGGTAAAAGCGGTCAAGACGAAAAAAGAAAGCTTAATGTTTCATTTGAATTAATCGGAAAAAGCTCTTAAAATATTTTAAGAGCTTTTTTTATGCTCAAAATCTACTTCTTCAAATTCTTTCTACCAATAGTTTTGGTAATGATGTCTTTTTCCATATCCCAACCTCGAGCAGGAGAATATTCTCTACCATAATAGATAATCTGTAAATGTAGTTTGTTCCACAATTCTTTTGGAAATAGCCTTTTGGCGTCTTTTTCGGTTTGTACCACATTTTTTCCCGTACTTAAATTCCATCGATACATCAATCTATGTATATGGGTATCTACCGGAAAAGCTGGAATACCAAAAGCTTGGCTCATTACCACCGAAGCAGTTTTATGCCCAACAGCTGGTAAAGCTTCTAAATCTTCAAAGTTGGCGGGAACTTTTCCATCGTGTTTATCTAATAAAATATGAGATAATCCGTAAATTCCTTTCGATTTCATCGGCGAAAGCCCAACTGGTTTGATAATTTCTCTAATTTCTTCAACAGATAATTTGATCATATCTTTAGGATTATCTGCTTTGGCAAACAGTAACGGTGTGATCGTATTTACTCTTGCATCTGTACTTTGTGCAGATAACAAAACAGCGATAAGTAAGGTATAAGGATCTTTATGGTCTAAAGGTATTGGTGTTTGGGGATATAATTTTTCTAAAGTGTCAATAACAAACTGAACTCTTTCTTTTTTCGTCATTTTTTAAGTAGTTTTGAGCTGTAAAAATACAAATAATGACAACATTAAAAGTAGGGGATAAGGCTCCAAGTTTTTCAGAAAACAATCAAAAAGGAGCAAAGATTAGTTTAACCGATTTTAAAGGAAAAAAAGTAGTGTTATTTTTTTATCCAAAAGCAAGTACACCTGGCTGTACAGTAGAAGCCTGTGATTTAAGAGATAATTACGAAAGATTTTTATCACTGGGTTACGAGGTGGTTGGTGTTAGTGCGGATACAGAAAGAAGACAGCTAAATTTTGCTAATAAAAATAATTTACCTTATCATTTATTGGCTGATGTAGATAAAAAAATAATTGAGGCTTATGGTGTTTGGGGGCCTAAAAAATTTATGGGTAGAGAATACGACGGAATCCACCGCACTACTTTTGTAATTGATGAAAACGGTATAATTGAAGATATCATAGTAAAAGTAAAAACCAAAGCGCATACCGCTCAAATATTGAAATAGATCACCTTGAGTAATATATTGATGTCAACATGGTTTAAAATCATGTAAATGCTATAGTATTTAAAGAAGATGCAGTTGCTATACCTGTAGCATCAACTCCCACATCAAATCAAAATAACTCTAAAAATACATCATCTAATGGTATGGTTATTCGGTATGGAGGTTATACCTTAGTAAACCCCTACGGTATATACCAAAGCGCTTTAATGCAAAGTAATACCTCATCGCAAATAGCATATGCTACTACCGGGCCAAGTCATTGGATTGCAAATGGGAGTAATGGAATTTGGAATTTTGCAAAAGGAGTTGGTAGAGTATTTTCATAAATAAAAGTCATAGGTCGATAGTATTAAGTTAAAAAGTTAAAAGTGAATTTTGTTTATTCTATTCAATAAGATAAGTGATGTCACTTCTACTGTAATAGGGAAGTCTCATTTAAGCTTCTTTCTAAGAAAAGATATCTCGACTTGTTTTACTTCGCTCGATATGACAATAAACCTATGATGTTATCACACTGCTGTATGCCAGAATTAAGATTTCTGCACTCGGACTTGCGTTTCTGGAACAGAAAAAGAGCAGGGAGAGTAAGTATAAATCTGTTACGCAGTAAATTCCTCATTCAGCAAGAGACTTTTTTGTAACTTTTTGAGTCGGCAAAAAGTTAGGGTTAAAAACTATTTACATGTTCTTTTTCTTTGCTTGTCGAAAGAAAAAGAACCAAACTTTAGAATACAGGCAGGAGAAAGGACTTCTATACCAAGGAATTTTTAAACTGTATTTAAAACCACTCGGAAAACTTCGTGGTACTTTGTACTTGAGTTTCGAAACTTTCCTTCATTATTCAATAATAAAGTGTTTGGACTCTAGAATATAAGTCATTTCTGCCCTAGTAAATAAATCTAAAACTTATAATTTAGGGATGAAATATAAAAAGCCTACAACTAAATTTTTAGCATATAAAAATACAGAGATATGGAATAATTGAATTACTAATTTCAAAAAACCTGGAGTATTATTTTTTTGCAAAAGAAGCAATCGTAGCAATAGAGTCGCAAACCTCTACAGTCATCTGTATATCTTTTAGGTCGTTGGTACCATTGATTAAGTATTTTCTACAAGGATTGTTTTTGGTTTGACTTTTGCTGAAATCAATATCGCCATGTACTAAAATGGTGTTTATAGTGGCGGTATCTAACTGTTTTGTAATGATTTGTGCAGATACTTCAGGAGCATAGTGTATTTCCTTACTTCTAATAACTTTTAACATTCTATCGTTTGGTAACCAGTTGCACGACGCTTTTTTTCCACCAAGAAAAAAGAAAACCAATACTATACCAATAGCAAAGCCAAATCCATATAAGGCAAAGCGTTTTTTCATATCCTCCATAATGTACTTTGATTATTAAAAGATTAAAAGGTTGATATCCGTAAAGGGTAATCCAAACCAATCTGCTATTGTTTTGTTAGATAAAATTCCGTGGTAAAAATACATTCCTTTTTGCAAACTTTTGTCAAATCTGGCAGCATTTTCTAAACCTCCTTTTTCGCCAATATTCAATAAGTAAGGAGTAAAGATATTACTGATAGAAACCGATGCAGTTCTTGAATATCTAGACGGAATATTTGGCACTCCATAGTGTATCACACCGTGTTTGGTAATTGTAGGGTTGCTATGTGTGGTAACTTCAGAAGTTTCAAAACAGCCACCATTATCTATACTTACATCTACTATAATGGCACCATCTTTCATTTGCTCTACCATGGTTTCTGTTACCACAATTGGGGTACGTGTTTTTCCTCGTATGGCTCCAATGGCAACATCACAGTCCATTAAAGATTTGGTTAAATTTTTTGGTTGAATGGTAGAGGTGGCAATAGGAAAACGAAGTTTATGTTGTAAATGCCTTAATTTGGTTAATGAATTATCAAATACTTCCACCATAGCACCAAGTCCTTGAGCAGATTTTGCAGCAAATTCAGCAACCGTACCAGCACCTAAAATAACCACTTTGCTGGGAGGAACGCCACCTATGTTACCTAGTAATAAACCATTACCAATATTGGAATTGTTCATCAGCTCAGCGGCAATTAAAATAGAGGCCGTACCAGCAATTTCACTAAGCGATTTTACCAAAGGATAAACCCCTAAATTGTCTTGAATATAGTCAAAAGCAATGGCTGTAATTCGTTTTTTTGCCAATGCTTCAAAGTATTTTTTGTTTTGCGTTTTGATTTGCATTGCCGAAAACAAAACACTTTGCGGGTTCATCATTTCAATTTCCTCTAAAGACGGGGGTTCAATTTTTAAAATGATATTACACGCAAATACATCGTTAGCATTGTACGAAATTTTTGCTCCAGCTTCAGAAAATTGCTGGTCGGTATAGTTGGTACCGTGCCCAGCACCAGATTCTACCACAATTCGATGTCCGTTTGCAGTTAAAGCTGCTACGGCATTTGGGGTTAGACAAATTCTTTTTTCTTCAAAATGCGTTTCTTTTGGAATACCAATATAAAGTTCGTCTTTAGATCTTGAAATTTCAAGCATTTCAGGGTTTGGCAACAATTGCTCTTTGCTAAATGGCGAATATTGGTCAGTCATTTTATTGTGTTTGTATATTCCTTGTCCCGTCGTTATTGGTCGTAATTATGACAGATACAGTCTCTAAAGGTAATAAATTTTCTACTTTCTCAGGCCATTCAACAAAACACCAAGCATTGCTGTCAAAATATTCTTCTATACCCATATCATAAGCCTCTTCTTCTTGCTCAATTCTATAAAAATCAAAATGATAAATAATTTCACCATTTACCGAATGGTATTCATTTACCAATGAAAAGGTTGGAGAACTAGCAACATCTTCTACTTTTAGTTGCTTTACCAATTCTTTAATTAAGGTAGTTTTTCCAGCTCCCATGGCTCCATAAAACAAAAATATTTTTTGGCTATGGTTTTGTAATAGTTGTTGGGCAATTTCTGGGAGTTGCGCTAAGTGGTAATTTAAGTTCATATAAGATTATTCCATTTCTAGAAAGTGGTACATATTGCTTCTATTATTACAATTCATTATCTTCATTAATATTTGTTAAATCAATGAACTAATATATAGATGTTTTCTTATCAAAATATAGCCTGCGTTTGTTGTCAGAACTAAGTTCTATGCGTTGTGTTTTTCTATTGCTTATACAATCTAGGCAATATTTAGATATAATTATTGAAGTATTAACTCAGCTTGTTTTTTAAATTTTTTATATAATTTTTCTTTGATTTCTCCTTCAATATATCCATCTGTTGTGTATAACCTTACTTTTTGAATTGTATTATCTGCTATTTTTTTTATTTGACTTTCATCGACCATAAAATGTAAATAAATGCCCATAGCACTTGAGCCTATCAATCCAGTAGCTCCATTACCAATTCCTGTGATGGCGTATTCATTGTTCTCTAACTCCATTATTTCATTATTTAAAAACTTAAACATTAATTTATCCCCTTTATCAACTGAAAACACTTGTCCATTGTACATTAATTTATAATCAAAAGTATAAGTATTGTCAATTTTTCTAAATCTTGTATAAGAATAATCATTACTTCTTTGTAATGAAATCCAAGAGGTTTCTTTTATTGATTTTCCTGTAAAATCATCCGTTTCATTTTTAACTATTTCTTGACAATAAATAGTTGTTGTAATAAATAATAGCAGTAGTGTAATTTTGTTCATGATTTAAATTGTTGTTTAAGATATTGCACATTTATTCCATACTATGATATACGTTTTGTACATCATCATCATCTTCTAGTTTTTCCAGTAATTTTTCTACATCGGCTTGTTCTTCCTCGGTCAATTTTTTGGTAATGGTTGGAATTCTTTCAAATCCAGAAGATAAAATCTCTAAATTGTTCTCTTCTAAATATTTTTGTATTGCACCAAATTGTTCAAACGGGGCATAAATCAAGATACCATCTTCATCTTCAAAAACTTCTTCCACCTCAAAATCAATGAGTTCTAATTCAAATTCTTCCAAATCCATATGTAATCCTTCCGCGTTTACTCTAAAATTACAGGTATGGTCAAACATAAATATTACCGATCCTGAAGTGCCAAAAGTACCATCACACTTGTTAAAAGCGGCACGTACATTGGCAACTGTTCTGTTGTTATTGTCTGTGGCGGTTTCTACTACTACCGCAATACCATGAGGGGCATAGCCTTCAAATAATACCTCTTTATAATCTGCGGTATCTTTATCGGCAGCTTTTTTAATCGCTCTTTCAACATTGTCCTTAGGCATATTTGCTGCCTTGGCATTTTGAATAACGGCTCTTAGTCTGGCATTGGTTTCTGGGTTTGGACCTCCTTCTTTTACGGCCATTACAATATCTTTACCAATTCGCGTAAATGTTTTAGACATTGCGCTCCAGCGTTTCATTTTTCTTGCTTTTCTAAATTCAAATGCTCTTCCCATTTCTAGTTTTTGTTGATTATCTAAAATTATTTTTTGTTATACCTGAATTACTCCCAAGTTAAATTGTTTTTCAATTGGAGCTTGATTGGCGGCTTCAATACCCATAGAAACCCATTTTCTGGTATCTAAGGGATCTATAATCGCGTCCGTCCAGATTCTAGCCGCGGCATAGTAAGGTGAAGTTTGTTTTTTATACCGATTGCTAATCGTATCTAAAATTTCTTTTTCCTTTTCGGGAGTTATTTTTTCACCTTGTTTTTTTAATGCAGCAGTTTCGATTTGCAACAAAACTTTTGCTGCTTGTGTACCGCCCATTACAGCTAATTCTGCCGAAGGCCATGCAAAAATCAACCTAGGATCGTAAGCTTTTCCGCACATAGCGTAATTACCCGCACCGTAAGAATTACCTATAACTACTGTAAATTTTGGCACTACTGAATTACTTACTGCATTTACCATTTTAGCGCCATCTTTAATAATACCGCCGTGTTCTGATTTACTACCTACCATAAAACCTGTTACATCTTGCAAAAACACCAACGGAATCTTTTTTTGGTTGCAGTTGGCTATAAAACGAGTGGCTTTATCAGCAGCATCAGAATAAATTACCCCTCCAAATTGCATTTCACCTTTTCCGTTTTTTACCACTTTTCTTTGGTTGGCAACGATTCCTACTGCCCAACCATCTATTCGCGCATAGGCGCAAATTAAGGTTTTACCATAATTAGATTTGTATTCATCAAATTCAGAATTATCAACCAAACGTTTGATAATTTCTTTCATATCGTATTGCTCGGTTCTTGATTTTGGTAAAATGCCATAAATTTCTTCTATATTTTCTTTGGGCAATTTTGCTTCACTGCGATTAAATCCTGCTTGATCTGCATCGCCAATTTTGGCAATTATTCTTTTAATTTTGTCTAGAGCATCTTTGTCATCTGCAGCTTTGTAATCACAAACTCCAGAAACTTCAGTATGTGTAGTTGCACCGCCTAGGGTTTCATTGTCAATGGTTTCTCCAATGGCAGCTTTCACCAAATAACTTCCTGCTAAAAAAATACTTCCTGTTTTATCTACTATAAGAGATTCATCACTCATAATAGGCAAATAGGCACCACCTGCAACACAACTTCCCATAACGGCTGCAATTTGGGTAATACCTTTGCTGCTCATTATGGCATTGTTTCTAAAAATTCGTCCAAAGTGCTCCTTATCGGGAAAAATTTCATCTTGCATGGGCAAATAAACACCTGCACTATCTACCAAATATATAATTGGTAAATTATTTTCCATAGCGATTTCTTGTGCTCTAAGATTTTTTTTGCCAGTAATAGGGAACCACGCTCCGGCTTTTACGGTAGCATCATTGGCAACAACAATACATTGCTTACCAGAGATATACCCAATTTTTACCACCACACCCCCTGAAGGGCAGCCACCGTGTTCTGGATACATGTCTTCTCCTGCAAAAGCTGCAATTTCGATACATTTGGAATCTTTATCAAAAATATAATTCAATCTTTCTCTAGCAGACAATTTACCTTTTTCGTGTAGTTTGGCAATTCTATGTTCACCACCTCCTTTGTAAACTTGTCTAAGTTTTTTTTGTAATTCGCTTACTTGAAGTTTATTAAAATCTTCATTTTTATTGAAGTTGATGTCCATAGAATATATAATTAGCAAGGGCTAAAGTACAAAATGATAGTGAAATAGTATTATAAATATACCATGTAATTAAATACCTAGGTATATATTAAATAAATTTACTATCTTTGCAATGAAATTAAAAACAAAAATTATGAAAACAAACAAGATTATATATTGGGCGACTACCGGAATTTTATGCGCATTGCTATTCATGTCGGCTGCTATGTATGTATTTAAACATGATGATATTGTGTTAGTATTTAAGGGTTTAGGTTACCCAGCTTATTTAATTTATCCGTTGGCATTTTTAAAACTTGCTGCAGTAGTTGTTTTGCTTACGCAGAAAAATAATCTAATAAAACAGTGGGCATATGCTGGGTTGTTTTTTGATTTTGTTTTGGCCTTTTTTGCACATATCATGATTGGCGATGGTGAGCATTTAGGAGCAGTTTTTGCAATGGTACTTTTAGTAGTTTCTTATATTTTTAGTCAAAAAATTTATACAACAAATCAAATATAATTATGAAAAAAATTATTACCCTAGGAGGGAGTAACAGTAAAAATTCTATAAGTAAAGCTTTAGCGGAGTATGTAGGAAGTCTAGTTTCGGGTGTGGAAGTGCAAAATATAGATTTAAACGATTATGAAATGCCTTTGTTTTCGGTAGATAGAGAAGCAGAAAGTGGTTTTCCAAAAACGGCAACTGCGCTAGATAAAGAAATTGAAAAGGCAGATGGTTTTATTATTGCCTTGGCAGAACACAACGGAGCCTATTCTGCAGCATTTAAAAATATGTTTGATTGGTTGTCGAGAATTGAAGGGAATATTTGGCGCGAAAAACCCATGTTATTGCTAAGTAGTTCTCCAGGAGGAAGAGGAGGGCAATCCGTATTAGAAATTGCACTTGCTCGATTTCCTAGGCATGCGGCAAATATTGTTGGGAGTTTACCTGTGCCGTTTTTCGACGCCAATTTTCAAAATGGGAAAATTACCAATAAGGAATTGAATGAGGAGATTTTAACTTTGGTAGACCAGTTCGAAAAAGCATTGTAATATGGGGAATATAGCAAAAGATATCAATTCAACTTTTCCCAGCGAGCAAGTAAAGGCCTTGATCAATATTCGCTATACCGCTAATTATTTAGAACATATTGGGCAAACTGTTTTAAAACCGTATAATATTTCTGAGCAGCAATACAATATACTTCGTATTTTAAAAGGTGCAGGTAAAGAAATGATGGTAAATACGGTTCGAGATAGAATGGTGCAAAAATCACCTAATATTACTAGGTTAATGGATAAAATGTGTGATAAAAAAATAATTGAACGTACCAGATGTGAAAGCGATAGAAGGGTAGTTTTTGTAAAGATAACAGAAAAAGGGTTGCAGTTGCTAGAACGAATTGATATGCGTCAAATTGAAAAAAAAATCAACCCCTTAGAAGAAAAGGAATACTTACAACTAAACAGGTTGTTAGAATATAAAATGAAGTAATTATGAGAGCAAAAGTGCAAAAAAGTAACCATAGAGGAACAGCAGATTACGGATGGCTACAAGCTAAATACTCGTTTAGTTTTGCGAATTATTACCATCCAGAGCACATAAATTTTGGTGCTTTAAGAGTTTTAAACGACGATATTATTGCAGGTGGAGCAGGTTTTGGAGAACATCCACATGACCATATGGAAATTATCTCTATTCCGTTAAAGGGAGCTTTGCAACACAAAGATTCTATGGGAGAAAAGTGGATTCCATTACATACAGGTGAGGTACAAGTAATGAGTGCTGGTACTGGAATAACACATGCGGAGAAGAACTTTTCAAGTCATGAGGAACTAAATCTTTTTCAAATTTGGATTATTCCAAATACTAGAAATAACGAGCCCACCTATGGCCAGTAAAAGTTTGATGCTACCCAAAGAGTAAACAAACTGCAAACTATGGTGTCTTCTTATGACGATAGGGTAGAAGGTAGTTTGCACATCCACCAAGACGCTAGGATATCTAGAATGGACTTGTCAAAAAATAAAGATTTTGTTTATCAATTAAAATCGGAGCATCACGGATTGTATATCATGGTAATTAGTGGTGATTTAAGTGTGGCGAGTCATAATTTACAAAAAAGAGATGCAGTTGCTATCTCTCAAGTGGAACAGGTAAATATGCAGGCAAAAACAGATGCAGAGTTGTTATTTATTGAAGTGCCTATGAAATTTTAAGGATGCTTTTTAATTCTTTAGCGATGTGAAATATAAAATAAATTTTATGATTTGATGAGAATTGTTTAAAATTTATGAAAATCTAATTAAAAATTCTTTATAAAATACAATTTCAATCTGTAAGTTTGTAAGCGTTTTAAAAAGAGCATTACATTCATGAGAAAACTCAACGATTTTATTTGGGAAACCCACGGTATACATGCCGGTACAGAAAGAGATCATGTGAAACACGGTATTGATAAACTAGAAGATATTGTAGATAAAGCTATTGAGGCCAAGCATCCTAGTATTACGTTTATCATACACTCTCCTAGATTAACAGGTTTTCGCTATACCGCAGAAAGAGATACCAATGTAAAGTTTATTAGAGGGAATCGCTCTTATTTAAATTACCCCAAAAGGATAGCAAATCTTCGTAAAAAATACGAAGGCCAAATCAATATTAAATATGGTGTAGAGTTAGAGTGGATGGGTGCTGATTTAGGTATGCAATGGAGTAGATCTAAAATTTTTCAAGCTGAAGATGCTGATTTTGTGATAGGTTCTGTTCATTTTGCTCCAGAAGGTTTGCCCTATGATGGTTCTAAAGAAGAAGCATACGATTTGTTACAACTTCGAGGAAGTCTAGAGAATTATTGGGGCGGCTATTTTGATGAAGTTTTACAAATGATTGAAAGTTTTGGCGATATGATTCAAGTGGTAGGACATATAGATTTGCCAAAATTAAACGTAGAAATGCCAGAATCACTTATCCATTTTGAAACTAGTAATCACCCTTTGGCGAATAAGTTTCGTACACTTTTAGAAACTATTGCCGATAGGAATTTAGCTTTAGATGTAAATATGGCAGGTGATTTTAAAGGAGTAGGAGTTTATCCAACGCAAGAAATTTTAAAGCGAGCGAATGCATTACAAATTCAAGTATGTGTTGGTACAGATACACATCATGTAAAATATTACGGAGTTAATTTTCAAGAAAGTTTAGCATATATTCAAAAAGCAGGTTACCAGCATTATGTGAGTTACTCCAAATTAATTCCAGAGAAACGCACTATTTTTGACGACCATGAATTAAAAGTAAAATTTACCATTTTAAACAAAGGTATTGAATTGTTAAACCAAAGATTTCAACAAGAAAAGAGAAGAATAATACCTGATTTTTCGTTTGGAGGAGAATTTACTGAGTTTTTAAATATTTATAAAAATGCTACTGGAATGGGGGCATATAATGCAATTCGTATTCGTAAAGGAGGGAAATCTATTACCGTTACCAACGAAACACCAATTCCTAAAAATCAAAAAGTGAAAGGCCTTTTTTCTAGACATATAGATAAACCAGGGGTTATATCTTCCTTATTCAATACTCTGGCTTCTGAAGGAATTAATGTGGAAACTGCAAGATTAAAATCGAAAAATGATGGTACAGCTTTTGCTTTTTTAAGTATTTCTGAAGATAATGGGAAAGTGCAGGATGCCATTGAATTTATCAATGGAACTGATCAAGAAATATTTTTAGAATTAAATTATAAAGAAAATGCAGAGTTGCCAAATTACTATAGAGAAGGTATTTATTTACTAGAAATGGATGGAGTAGAGCTAAAACTACCGTTGTATGATAAAGTAATTTTAACCAAACATGTAAATGCACCAGGTGTTTTGTTAATTTTATTGTCGGCATTGGCATCTAAAAACATCAATATTATAGATTTTAGACTTGGAAATAGAAACGAAGTAGGTTATTCAGCCTTGGCAATTGATGGCGATAGTAATGTAATTAATAACTTGTTAACCAAATTAGGATCTCAGTATTTTGAGGCAAATTTAATAGAATTCCATAGCTTGTAAAGCTGATGAGTTTTATATAAAACACCAAAAGAAATTATTTTACTAAACTTAAGATTGATTTATTTAATGATGAAGAAAGACACAAAATGTTTTAAAAAAATGATAAAACTTAAAATTTTATTTACACTTTGCTTAAGTTGTTATGTTTTAAATGCTCAAAACACGATGGGAAATAAATTACCGTATGCAGAAATTCCTAACTATGCACCCAATTATAGTGAAGGGGCATTAATGGCTCGTTTGGTAGATGGATTGGGTTTTCGCTATTATTGGGCAACGGAAGGCTTGTTACAAAAAGATTTAAATTATAAAATTACCAAAGAAGCAAGATCTAATTTTGAAACAATCGGTCATATTTACCATTTGTCTGCCTTAATTTTAAGCACTGCCCAAGAAATACCATTTGAAGCTCCAGAAACTAACAATTTGACGTTTCAAGAAATGCGAGAAAAGACATTGTTAAATTTAAAAGAAGCTTCTAATATATTTGTTACTACAAAAGATTTTAGCAAAAAGAATGTTGTGTTTAAAGGAAAAGACCAAAACACAATTTTCCCTTTTTGGAATGCGATAAATGGCCCCATAGCTGATGCTATTTGGCATTGCGGACAAATAGTTGCACTTCGTAGAGCTTCTGGTAACCCTATCAACCCTAAAGTAAGTGTTTTTACGGGTACGTTGCGTAATTAATAGGAAGGTTAGAAATTTACAAATCCAATAATATTAAATTGGTCTCGGCTACTTGTTTCAAAAATTTGACTCATATAACCAGCTTCTATTCGTATATTTTTATTGATATGGTATCCAAGCCCTCCATAAATTCTATTTCGATCAAATACCGGGGATTGGGTATTCAAAAATATTTCATTGTAGGCAGATAAGTAATAATTGTTTTTTTCTTTCCTACTTAATGGAATGTTTATGCCTAAAAAATATCGAAAACGCATTTTAAAATCACTTTCTACAAATCTTTGCTCAAATCTGTAACGATGATTTAATTTTGTTCTGCCTATGCTTTGTTTTAAAATAAATTGCTGAAAAATTCTATGCTCATTTACATTAATTTTTTCATTGGTATCACCAACATAGTTTTCAGATAAAATATAACCGTAACCAAGTAATACATTGCTTTTGTTGTTGTTAAATGTATATCCTAATCCGGTGCGTAGTAGTAATTGCTCTAAATCGCCAATAGCATTGTAATTTCTATATTGAATTTCATTAAGAATATTCCATTTTTGGTTTAACTTTTTATTGCCAATATAAATTAACCAGTTTCCAAAATTACTATCTTGACTTTGCACAAAAGATGGCAGCATTAACCCAAAGATTAATACTGCCATACTAATTGTTTTAATGAATTTATTTTTTTTCATAAAAAAAAACAGTAAAATATTACTATTCGTAAAAAGTTACCGCTCCAGTATGGATGTCATACATACCACCTACAATTTTTATTTCATTGTTTTGAACCATTTCGGCTAAAACCTCACTATCCTGTTTAATTTTGTCTATAGTTAATTGTACATTTTTTACAGCAACGTGGTTTACAAAATCGATATTTGATGAGTTTCTTAAACTAGCATCTTCTGGTGAAGTCACTGCCTGAACAGCTGGTTTGATATTTTCTAACATGCCTGTGAGTTTACCTAATTTGGCATCATCACAAGCGCCTTTTACAGCACCGCAAGCTGTATGGCCTAAAACCACAATAAGTTTTGTTCCTGCCAACTTACAAGCAAATTCCATGCTGCCTAAAATATCATCATTAACAAAGTTTCCTGCAATACGAGCACTAAATATATCTCCAATACCTTGATCAAAAATTAACTCAGAAGATACCCTTGAATCAATACAACTTAAAATGGTTGCAAAAGGATACTGACCTTTACTGGTATCGTTAACCTGATCTTTTAAATCTCTATCTATTTTTGAGTTATTTTGAAATCTTGTATTGCCTTCTTTCAATGCTTGCAATGAACTTTCTGGCGTCATGGCTGCCTGTGTTTCTTTTGTATGTGCTTTCATATTTAATGTTTTTATTATTAATATTTATTATGCTGATTTTGGTCTAAGTTTGAAAAACTCTAAATAACTTTCAGGGTTTTCAGCGATGCCTCTTTCCGAAACCAATTTGATGTTGATATTCCTTTCTTTTGCTTTAAATGCAAAATCATCTAATATTTCTATAATATCATTATCTAGGTATCTAGTTTTTCTTACATCCAGTTCTAGATAGGAGTTATTAGGTAGTGCATCTAATTCTTTTAAAATTGCGCCCTTGTTAAAAAATGTTACCTCTTCTGCTAAAGTCATTTTCATTTTTTGTACACCATTACTTTTGTCTTCTTTATGTAGAAAGTGTGAGTTTTGGTAGCTTTTGATTAAGATAACTACTATACCTACTAAAAGTCCTAAACCAATACCTACTAATAAATCTGTAAAAACAATTCCAATAATTGTCACAAAAAAAGGTATGGATTGTTTCCAACCTAAACTGTACATTTTTTTAAACAACGTTGGTTTTGCCAGTTTATAACCTACTATTAATAAAATTGCAGCCAATACAGATAAAGGAATTTTATTTAATAAATTAGGAATTAATATAACGGAAATTAACAGTAAAAAACCATGTAAAATGGTAGACATTTTACTCTTTCCTCCAGATTGTA
>JAUIAA010000013.1 GCA_030425715.1 Bacteroidia bacterium
GATTCTAATGGTTTTCTTTCGGTAACAAATAC
Source organism: Bacteroidia bacterium (assembly GCA_030425715.1). Taxonomy (GTDB): domain Bacteria; phylum Bacteroidota; class Bacteroidia; order Flavobacteriales; family Flavobacteriaceae; genus Lutimonas. The sequence continues at coordinate 33 of JAUIAA010000013.1, forward strand.
TTGAGATATTGGCTTTTCACTACGGTTTATTAGTACATAGTTTGCCTTCACCGTATAGCTTCGCTCTTTAGGAAAAATAGCAACTTCTGTTTTTTTGGTTGTTGGATATAATCGTTCTATAATTTCATATTTCTTAAATTTTCGTTCGTAATTTTCACTAAAATCTAACCTGTCTTTTGCCGTTGTATAATCTGAAACAATGTTGGTATTGTAAAACACAAGGCTTCCAAATCCAATAAAAATTGCCATTAAAAAAGCTGTGCTCCATTTTTGTCCTTTTGTCCAATTTGCAGCAAGCTGTTTTAGTGTTACAGAAAAATTAGCAACAATCCCTCTATTCCAAATTTTAAAAGAAAATACGGTTAATAATAGTCCGAAAGCCAACCAATACATAGATAAATGATTATACAAATTTGAAACACCATTAAATCCATCCATATTATTGTATGCTACTCTTGGTAAAAATCCAAGACTTGTTAAGGGATGCTCTAATCCTAATAAATTAGATTTCATTATTAATGCAACAATGAACCCAAATATTCCCATGCCCATATATTTGGTTTTGGCCAAACTGTTTACAAACAAAGCAATCATACAAAATACAACTAATTGCAATCCGTAATAATAGTAAACGGAAGCGTATAAGCTGAATTCAAAATTAAAATACCCCAAAGCAATTTGGAATAGTATACACATTACAATTCCAATGGTTATTAAAATTATTGGAAGCAATACTAAAGCACTAAATTTTGATAAGAAGAATACACTGTTTTTAACTGGTGTAGCATCGATAATAAGGTTAAAATTTAGGCTACGTTCTCTCCAAACAATTTCTGAGCTGTAAAAAATGATTAAAATTAAACTGAAAATAGTTAACGGATCTATTATTAACGCTATCAATTTATTGGTAAATGGATACACGCTCACGCCATATTGCCCGCCACTAACAAGTGTGGAATATAATTGAGAAAACAATATTAAAATCCACAAAACCAAAACAACTATAAATGGTAAACTTTTAAAAACACTTTTTAATTCTATTTTTAATAACGATAATAAAGCCGTTTTTTGGGCTTTAAAACCAGATACTATTTGTAAAGGTTTATAAGCTAATAAAGATGATTTAGATTTTGCTATTTTCTTTTCTTTCTTTACTTTTTTAGTGATTTTTCTAAAAGAGAATAGTTTAAAGGTTATGAATAATAATCCTACTGAAAGCAATATCCAAATTAGTCTATTCATTAAAAATAAGCCAGAAAACGACAGCAATTGGGTGTTTTTTTGATAAGGTGTCCAAAACTGTGTTTGCTCAAAAAAGGCAGCAATTCCAAACGGATCTGCAAGCGCAGCCATAACCATACTTTCTGGCGAAGCAGGAACCGCTTGTGCCAATAAAGGCGAATTTAAAAACATGGAACTTATAAAATACAAGGTGTAAATAAACACCGCGCTGGCATAAGTAGCAAGGTTCTTTTGGGTTAAAGTACATATTGAAAATACCACAGCCGAACAAATAAAAATATTGGGTAATACAATAAGTAACCAAGGTTGTAAATAGGTTATTAGATGAAAATCAGCTAGACGTTCAGGGTCTAAACCAAAGAAGAAATTTCCAAAAATATAACCTAAAACAAATGGTGAAAAGGCTAAAACACTAAACATAAATGTACCTAAAAAACGACTTAAAAAATACTGTTGTTTTTTTATAGACGTACTAAAGATAAGCCCTTCCATGGTGTGTTGTTTATCTCTTAGCATGGCACTAATGGCAAAGAACATGATGATAAACACACTACCTAAAGTAAACAAGCTGGTATGAAAATAAACTTGATAACCCGAATTAAAGTTCACGCCTTGTGGTGCAAATCCTTGCTGGCCAACAAATACACCTAAGGCTAAAAACAACAAAGCAAACAATGGAAAAGCACGTTGTTTAAACTGATAAAAAATTTCGAATTGTAATAATTGTTTAAACATAGTTTAAGCGTTTTTTTTATTCTGGTGAAACAAAGTCGTGAAATAATAATCTTCTAAGTTTGGTGCGATGCTTTCAAATCCTTCTTCTGGTTTGCGGTCTGATAAAACCCTAATTTGAGTTTCACCAGCAACTAGTTTTGTTGAAATGACGTTAAAAGCCTTTTTAAATGCTTCCAAATCTTTTTTGGCAATAATTTTAGACCAAATTTTGCCTTCTATACTTTTTACAAGCTTGGTAGGGTTTCCTTGTGAAATGATTTTACCATTAGAGAGAATGGCCATTTTAGGACATAAATTCCGTACATCTTCCACAATATGTGTGGATAAAATAACAATGACATTTTCGCCAATTTCACTTAATAGATTTAAAAACCGATTGCTCTCTTCAGGATCTAATCCTGCAGTAGGTTCATCTACAATAATAATTTGCGGATTACCCAACAAAGCTTGTGCAATACCAAAACGCTGACGCATTCCCCCAGAAAAAGTATGCACCGCCTTTTTACGGTGTTGATATAAGTTAACCTGCTGCAATAAAGCGGTTACTTGTTCTTTACGTGTCTTGGTGTTTGTAATCCCTTTTAAAACTGCTAAATGATTCAGCAATTTTTCGGCAGAAATTTTTGGGTACACACCAAATTCTTGAGGTAAATAACCCAGTTGTTTTCGAATGTTGTTAGGTTGTTTTACCACATCGATATCATTAAAAGTGATACTTCCCGTCGATGGTTCTTGTAAAGAAGCAATGGTGCGCATCAAGGATGATTTTCCAGCACCATTGGCGCCTAACAAACCAAACATTCCGTTGGTAATTTCTAGGTTGATACCATTTATGGCTTTTACACCATTAGGATAGGTTTTACTTAGTTTTTTTATTTTTAATGTATTCATTGTGGTTCGACTTTTGAATGATTCTTTAGCAAATATCTTATCAACACTTAGAAATAAAAAGAATAGATGACCAACCTATTTACTATGTTGACACACAACAACAAAATTTAAATCAATAGGTGTTAGACTTAAAAACAAACAGGTTCGTCTGCATTTCTGTATTGTATATCCATAAAGTTGTAAGAACTGGATAACATTGGTAATTTTGAGCTATGATTCAGTTTTTAAAAACATACAAAGCATTTATATTTGGGTATGCTATTATAGTGCCCATCTTTTTTTTATTAGATTATTTAGGGTTGATTCTTCTTCCTAAAAAACAATCATTTGAAATGCTTATTTACGGGCTGTTTTGGGGAACACTGATTGCCTTACCTATTCATTATTTTAAGCAGAAGAAAAAAACAGTGGTTAGTGTTTTGAGTTTAATGGCGCTATTTTTAATTGCCATGCTAATTGACTCAAAAATGAGTTTACCAGATAACCCTATTACCTTTATTTTGTTGTTAGGGTTTTGGCTTCGGTTTGTTTATATGCTTGTGCCAATTTTTTTTAAGAAATATTGGAGACTTATTGCTTTTATTTACGGTACGCTACTGCTATTTTTCTTGTATTTAAGGCTATTTACAGGTGGTTTAGAGGCCTATTTACAGATAAAAGAAGACTTTCCTTTTTATATTTTCTTTATACCCATTCCTTTACTTTTTATACTTTGGATTTTTGAACAATGGAAATGGTTACAAAAGTTAAAGAGTGATAAATCGGAAGCCGAATTATCGTTGTTGCGTAGTCAAATCAATCCGCATTTCTTTTTTAATACCTTGAATAACTTATATGCTTTGTCTATAAAAAAATCGGATGAAGCACCAGATGTAATCTTAAAACTATCGGATATGATGCGTTACACCATTTACGAAGGGGAAAAGAAAAAAGTAAAGATTCAGGATGAAATTGAGTACCTCAATAACTATATAGAATTACATAAAATCCGCTATAAAAAATTGGTAGATATCAATTTTAAGTACGATATAGATACAAACTTAACTGTTGCACCTTTATTATTTATCATTTTATTAGAAAATGCGTTTAAACACGGTGTAGAAACCTTATCGGAAAATGCCTATATTCATATCAATCTATTTGATGAAGGGAATTTAATTTGTTTTGATATTGAAAACAATTTTGATGCTAAAGAAATAGGTTCACCTAAAGGTATAGGTTTACAAAATTTAAAAAGAAGATTATCTTTACTATATAAAAACCAACATAGTCTATTGGTTAACAAATCAAACAATGTTTATAAAGTAACTTTAAAAATTTCGAAACATGCTTAAGTATATTATTGTAGACGACGAGCCTTTGGCGCACGAAATTATTGAAGAATTCTGTAAGGTGTTACCACATTTGCAATTAGAAAAAAACTGTTATAACGCTATGGAGGCCATGCAGTTTTTAAATGCGAATACCGTTGACTTTATTTTTTTAGACATCAATATGCCTAAACTTAAAGGTCTCGATTTTTTAAAAACATTAAATCATCCGCCAAAAACTATTATCACCACAGCTTATAAAGAATATGCTTTAGAAGGTTACGAACTCAATGTGGTAGATTACCTTTTAAAACCTTTTAGTTTTGATCGTTTGGTAAAAGCGGTTAATAAAGTGTCTGAAAGTACGACTGCCAACGCAGAAACAAAAGAAATGCCAAATACGACTGAATCATCTACTCGATTTTTTGTAAAAGGCGATAAAAAACACCATCAAATTGATTTAGTTAACTTGCTTTATATTGAAGCTTATGGTAACTATACTAAACTATTTTTAATAGACGAAATGATTGTTAGCCATGAAAAAATTTCGTCTTTTGAAGAGCTATTACCTTCAAATAATTTTCTTCGTGTTCATAAATCGTTTATCGTAGCTAAAAACAAAATAAAATTTATTGAAGGGAATAGAATTTTTATAAACGAGCATAAAATTCCTATTGGACAGACGTATAAGAGTCGTGTTAATGATTTGTATAATTAAGATAAAAGGTATTTTACCCGATTAATTTTAATCGAATAATTATAAAAAATTGTTGTGTTTTTATTGGTAAAGAATAGGGTTAAAGAACAATCTTGAAGTAATAAAAATTTTTATAACCATATCAGTAGTATAACTCAATTATAATTAAAAAACTCCTATTTATATATAAACAGGAGTTTTTGTTTTCTATATAAATGGAATTATTTTTTTGGGTGCACCAATTTCATTTCGTCAATCAATCGTTTACTATTGGCATACTTATCAATAATAAATAAAATATAACGTGCATCTACCATAATATTTCGGCAAATTTCAGGATCGTAATTGTAATCACTCATCGTTCCTTCCCAAACTCTATCAAAATTCAATCCGATTAAATTGCCATGTGCATCTAGAACAGGGCTACCAGAATTCCCTCCAGTAGTATGGTTTGTACCAATAAAGTTTACAGGCATTTTTCCGTTTTCTCCATATATACCATAGTCTTTTTTATTGTATAAATCGATGAGTTTTTGAGGTAGATCAAATTCATAATCTCCTGGTTGGTACTTTTCAATAACTCCTTGTAGGTAAGATACAGGCTCATAGTAAACCGCATCTCTTGGAAAATAACCTTTTACCTTACCATAAGTAACTCTAAGGGTACTGTTGGCATCTGGAAAAAATCTAGCTTCAGGAAAAGTTTCCATCAAAGCTTGCATATAAGTAGCTTGATTAGCTTGTAATTCGGTTTGGATTCTGTTGTATTCAGGATTGATTTCCTCAATATATTTTTTATAAAAAGATTTCCCTAAAGCAAAACCCTGATCCTTATTTAACTTGCTAATAACTTCATTTGCCGACCCTTTTAAAATTTCTTGTATACAATCTAAACAGGTTAATTTTGAATTTTTGTAAATATCATTGGTAAGTTTAGATATATCTACACCTTTTAACGCCTTTATTTGGTAATTTACCGGACTTTTTTGTACGTACAATTCCATCAAGTTTTCAAAAACCTCTTTATCAACCTTAGCACTGTAATTTTTATAATGCTTTGTTAATCTAGCTAATAGTTTGGTTCTTTCCTTTTCAAAAGAAGCTGGGTTTTTAGATATTTTTTGTTCAAATTGATTTAACCATATTGACACTTGTAAAAGTCCAATATTTCTATTTACCACCTCTCCCCAATAAGCTCTAGCCAAAGCCACATTATCTATATCGCTATACAGCTTTTTAAAAGTAGGGAGTAAGTTATTGTAGGCATCGTTATTTTTTACTTTTTGTGCAAGCTGTTTTTCCTGCTCTTGCTTATGCTGAATGGCTTTCGATTTTTCAATACCTTGATTTTCGCCTATCCATTTTTTCCAATAATTGGCAATGCTGGCATACTTAGAAGCATATTGAATTTTGATTTTATTATCCGCTCGCATATACTTGTCCATTATTTTTAAGGCAGTATCACGAATTTCGATTTTGGCAGGGTTTATTTTATGCACAATTTGATCTATGGCAACCGATGGTAAATATTCATTGGTTCTGCCAGGAAAACCAAACACCATAGTAAAGTCATCTTCAGAGATACCATCTAAAGATACTGGTAAAAAATGCTTTGGTTTATAAGGTACATTGTCTTTACTATAGGCAGCAGGTTTATTATTTTTATCGGCATAAATTCTAAACAATGAAAAATCACCAGTGTGTCTAGGCCACATCCAGTTATCGGTATCCGAACCATATTTACCTACAGAAGAAGGTGGAGTTCCTACCAACCTAATATCATTATAGGTTATGGTAATAAATAAAAAGAATTGATTGCCCTTATAAAAAGATTTTACTTTGGCATCTTGCCAATCTTCTTTTTTGGCCTTTTTTTGAACCACAGCCATATTTTGGTCAATTTTTGTCTGTCTTTCTTTGGCGGTCATGGTTGGGGTAACTCCTTTTAATACATCATTTGTAACATCAGTAATGCTATGAATTAGGGTAACATACATGCCTGGATTGGGTAATTCTTTGCTAGAATCATTACTCCAAAAACCATCTTTTAAGTAATCATTTTCAACTGTAGAATGGGATTGAATGGAACCATAACCACAATGGTGGTTGGTTAATATCAAACCGCTATCCGAAATAATTTCGGCAGTACAGCCTCCATTAAAATGTACAATAGCATCTTTCAAACTTGAGTTGTTCACATCGTAAATGTCTTTGGCAGATAGGTTGCTACCAAGGTTTTTCATTTCCGTTTCATTCATTCCTTCTAAGAGTGATGGAATCCACATACCGCCTTGTTGGGCAGTAAGTTGTAAGGTGATAAATAGTAATAAAAATTTAAAATATTTCATAAGTGTATAATTATTGAATTAATTTAATGGGTTTTGTTCTTCTATCCAATCAACTCCTTTTTTAAGGAATTTTGGGGGGTTAAATCTATAACCTACGTAAAATTCAAAAATAACTCTTGAATTAGAAAAGTTAATGATAGATTTTTCATCTCTAGCCTTAATAAGACTTACTAGTTTGGCTCCACTAAACAGACTTTTAGAATTATAACCTAGCCCAATTTGCGACTGTATATTGGCAACCCAATCATTATCTCTATTTATAATCCTATCCATATTAGATGTATTAACGAGCTTGTTAAACTCATATCCTAAACCAGGAGCAAAGCCTAAATTTGAATACCATTTTTTATTAATTACAAAGGTATAATGGTAACCTGCATTTAAAGAAAGCCAATAACTACTCAAATCTTGAAAACCTTCATTATCTTTGATTTGAAAATACCCATAAGAGAGGCTTGGTATAAAGCTTCCTGCGCTTTTTCTTTGAATTTCAGTTTGATTTCGGGAAGCTTTAAAAGAAAAATTATCATTGAATTTATATCTGGTAATTCCGCTAATGTTTTTTGTTTTTAAGCTCGGTAAAATAACTATTTCATCAAAAGAAGGAACATTGTTCCCTGTGCCAACAAAATTATCTACATAATAACCGCTTATTTTATTGTACTCAATACTCTGTAACCAGTTTTTTACAAAGATATCTGCTTTCATCCTAAAGGTTTTGGTTTTTCCTTTTTCTTCGGTATCACTATTGGCCAAAAATTTTGGGGTATAACCTATGGTAAAAGCAATAAATCTATAATTTAGAGCAATGGAGGTTCTTAAGCTTGTATTGGGTTTTACGCTATAACCAAAATCTTTATCGCCATATACAAACGATTCCACATCATTGTCTATTCCCAACTTTAAATTGAGAATATGATTCATTTTTTCAATGTATTCTGATTGGTTTGCATCCTCAATACTTTGCGCAGTCAAATAAAACGGTAAAAAAACCAAAAAAAGAATCCAGTATCTTAGCATCATTTTAATTTTCATAAGGGCTAAAAATAGTTGAATTTTATTAGTTGTACAATTATCTTTTTTGCAAAAAAAAGAAATATAAATTGATGGCAGAATTATTTTTAATATATTCGACGTCAAAATTTTTAAAAGATGACAATTCTCGTATTAGCGGCAGGTTTAGGTAGTAGATATGGTAAACAAAAACAATTTGACACCTTGGGTTGTGCCGACGAATTTTTATTTGAATACAATATATTTGATGCCATCAAATCTGGTTTTAATCACGTGGTAGTAGTAACCAACAAAGAAAACCAAGATTTTATAAACAACTATCTAAAAAATAAATTACCCAGTGCGGTACAATTAGATGTTGTGGTGCAAGCTAAAGAAGATGTTCCTGAAGAATTTTTGGAGTTAGCAGAACAAAGAATCAAACCATGGGGAACTTCACATGCCGTGTGGTCTGCTCGAGATGTAATTACCGATGCATTTGTAACCGTAAACGGTGATGATTTTTATGGTCTGTCTGCATTTCAAATGGCTGTAGAAATTATAAAAAAATCAAGTAGTGATAAACACTTTGGTATGGTTGCTTATAGTTTGGTAGAAACCTTGTCGGAAAATGGTACTGTTTCTAGAGGCGTTTGTATGGTTCAAAACAATAATTTAAGTAAAGTACAGGAGTTTGAAAAAATTCAAAAAGTAGATACTACTATTTTAGACCAAAAAACAGATTCGGTTTTTACTGGAGAAGAACTTGTTTCTATGAATTTTTGGGTTTGCCAACCTTCAATTTTTAACGAAATAGATTTGGCTTTTAAAAAATATTTAGCCTCAATGGCAGATGTTAACCAAGGCGAAATACTATTACCAACCACAATTCAAGATTTAATCAAGGCGCAAAAAATTGCTGTTGCAGTAGTTAAAACAAATTCTAATTGGTTTGGGGTAACCTATGCCGCCGATAAAATGAATGCGGTGCAAGAACTAAAAAAAATGACAAATAACAATCTATATCCTAGTCCGTTATGGAACTAAGCAAAGTTTTACAACACTTTCAAATAGAAGATAAAAACTATCAGTTTAATACATTATCTAACGGATTGATTAATGATACATATTTGGTAAGTACCTTAAATGAACCATTGTACATATTACAAAAAATTAACATTGAAGTATTTACAAATTATAAAGCGCTATTGCGCAATATAGAGTTGGTACTTCCTAAATTGACATCAAAACATTATAAAGAAGTAAAATTAGTAGCCGCTAAAGATGGAAATTATTTTAAAATAATTGAAGAGAAAGAAGTGTGGCGGTTGATGACTTTTATTAAAGACAGTGTAGTTTTTAACACCACTACCAATCCAAAAGTTGCAAGTGAAGCGGGAAGAATCATTGGAGAATTTCATAAACTATTAGCAGAGAATGATACTAAAGATTTAAAAATTACTTTAGATCGATTTCACAGTATTGCCTATAGAAAATCACAGTTTGACACGGCATTATCTTCCGCCAAGGAAACCAACAAAACAAAGGCTAAGGAATCTATTAATTTTGTGCAAAAAAATATTGATTTTTTACTAAAGTTAGAGGTAAATAATTTACCGCAAAGAACTTGTCATAATGATACCAAATTAAACAATATTCTTTTTGATGTAAATAATAAAGCGCTGTGTTTGATTGATTTAGATACGATAATGCCAGGCTTATTTTTATTTGATTTTGGCGATGCCATAAGAACTATTGTTAACCAAGCCCCAGAAGATGAAAAGGATCTATCCAAAATAAATTTTAGTAAAGAATTGTTCCAAGCCTTTATAGATGGGTTGGCACCTCATCAAAATATTTTTAGCCAACAAGAAAAAGAAACCATGCCTATTGGAGTAGTGTTAATGCCGTTTTTACATGGGATAAGAGCTTTGACAGATTATTTAGAAAACAACAAGTATTACAAAGTTTCTTACGAAACACAAAACTTAGATCGAGCGAAAAGTCTTTTTCAATTTGCAAATTTAGCCTTGCAAAATCAAGATTTTATGTTAAAAGTCATTCAAAAAAAAATGTGCTAAATTAGCAGCATTTAGAAAATTTCAATATGGAAAAATTACCAGTTTTTACAAATGATACTATAGTTTTTGGATTATTAATGTTAGCCTTAGGCTTTGTATTTTATACTTCGTCAAAAGACAAAGGGTTTTGGTTCAAGTTTTACAAAATTGTTCCAGCTTTGTTAATGGCTTACCTTTTACCAGCAATTTTTAATTCACTGGGGTGGATATCAGATGCACATTCTAATTTGTACTATGTAGCTAGTAGGTATTTACTACCAGCCTCTTTGGTTTTGATGACTTTAAGTATTGACTTAAAGGCGATATTTAACTTAGGTCCAAAAGCCCTGATTATGTTTTTTACGGGAACCGTTGGGATAATTATTGGTGGACCAATAGCAATTTTGTTAATTTCTATTTTTTCGCCAGAAACAGTAGGAGGAGCTGGGTTTGATGCTACTTGGAGAGGTTTAGCCACTTTGGCAGGAAGCTGGATTGGAGGAGGAGCTAACCAAGCGGCAATGTTAGAAATATATGAGTTTAACCCAAAACTGTATGGCGGTATGGTATTGGTAGATATTGTAGTAGCTAATATTTTAATGGCAGGTTTGTTGATGGGAATAGGGAAGACCGAAAAAATTGACAAATGGCTAAAAGCAGATAATTCGGCTATAGAAGAATTAAAAGAAAAAGTTTCCAAATTTGCAGATAGTGTGAGCAGAGTTCCAACGCTTACAGATTATATGATTATAGCCGCAATAGCATTTGGCGTGGTAGGAATTGCACATTTTGGAGCCGATAATATCTCTACATTTTTAAAAGATAATTTTACTGCAGTTAGTGATAAATCTTCGCCAATGTCTTCCTTTGGCTCACAATTTTTTTGGATGATTACCATTGCAACTACTATAGGTATTCTCTTATCGTTTACTAAAGCAAAAAACTATGAAGGAGCAGGGGCAAGTAAAATAGGTTCTGTTTTTATTTATATTTTGGTAGCAACTATTGGTATGAAAATGGACTTGAGCAAGGTAGTTGACAATCCAGGATTAATTTTAATAGGTTTGGTTTGGATGTCCATACATGTCATTCTTTTGTTTGCAGTTGCAAAATTAATCAAAGCTCCATACTTTTTCTTAGCGGTAGGAAGCCAAGCAAATGTTGGGGGAGCGGCTTCGGCACCAGTAGTAGCTGCGGCATTTCATCCATCTTTGGCAACGGTAGGAGTGTTGTTGGCTGTATTTGGCTATGTAGTAGGTACTTATGGCGCAATTTTAACAGCCGAATTAATGCGAATAGTTTCTCCATAAAAATAGATTTTTGACATTTTTTTTTGATATTTGCAGCTCGAATTAGGAAAATGAAATTCATGAAAAAATTAGGCATTATTGCAGTGGTAGTTTTGGTAGTTTTTGCTTGTAGTAAAAACAATGCAAATACTATGTATGTAAAAGGAAACATCAAAGGATTAAAGAAAGGAACACTTTATTTAGAAAAGCAAATTGATTCTGTTTTTGTTGCTGTAGATTCTGTACATGTAAATGGCTCTAGTGAATTTTTACTTACCGATATAGTGAATAGCCCTGAAGTTTATTACTTATCTTTATCTAACTCCTCAAAAAAAATCCCATTTTTTGGCGAAAAAGACAGTATTAGTATACGTGCTAGCTTAGAAAAGATGGAGTGGAAAGCAGAAATTGATGGGTCTAAAAACCAAGAGTTGCTAGATCAATATTATGGTATCAAAAAAAGATTCAATGGCGAAGATCTAGATTTACTCAAAAAGGAATTTGAAGCAAAAAAAATAGGTAACCAAGACTCTATTACACAAGTGGTTACCAAAAGAAAAAGATTACAAAGAAATGCCTACTTATACACTACTAATTTTGCAATTAATAACGCCGATTTTGAAGTGGCACCTTATGTGGCATTAACTGAATTGTACAATGCAAATATCAAACTGCTAGATACGATTAATAAGTCGTTAACACCAAAAATTAAGGAGTCAAAATACGGCAAACAGTTAGATAAATTTGTAAAAGAAATTAAGACAGAAGAGCATAATTAATTTAACCTTTTGACTTAATACTCCAGGTATAGGTAAAATTAGAAACACTTTCATTAGCTTCATTAAATCCTTCGGCGTACATTTCAAAGGTAACTCCTTCGCCAGTTTTGAGGGTTTTTTGAATGGCAGCTTCAATAGTTGCTCCATCTTTGCAAATAAAAGTGATTTTTCCAGTTGCTTTTTTGGTAAAAGTACCAGTTTGATGGCTAACAAGCATGGATATTTTTTTACCACTTTCGTGGATTTGTTTCATCACTAAAATTCCGGTAACCAATTCAGAAGCCATACCTTGGGTTGCCCAATAGAGTGACTGAAAAGGGTTTTGATTGATCCATTGATGGCGCACAGTTGCAGTTGCCTCTGTTGTTGAAATACTTCGCACCCTAATTCCAGAAAAATAGGCCGACGGCAATTTGAATAATAAAAATTTATTTAAGTTTTTAGTGCTAAATCTGGCCATACCCTTATATTTTTCACGGAATTTACATAAAAAAAATGATAAATAGCGCTTTTTCAATATGTTAAATAAATGTTAAAATACAGTACTTTGTATTGCATAGTATTATCTTTTATATATATATTTGCATAAGAAAGTATTATATACAATTTATTATGAGCACTAAAAATTTTAACCAACGAGCATTTTTATTACACTTATCGGCATTTTTTGGCTATATATTTCCTTTTGGGGGAGTGATAGCACCCTTGATATTTTGGGAAACCACTAAAAGAGATAGTGCGTTTTTAGATCAAAACGGGAAAGAAGCTGTCAATTTTAATTTAAGTTATTTACTCTATGCTTTTATTTTAGGTTTAACCATTTTGCCATTTGCTTTTAGATCTATTTTTAATGAAATACATCATTTCGATTTATTTGGCATGTTAAGTATGGGGTCTTTAATAGCGGTAATTAGTTTGGTAAAATTTGTATTGATTATAGTAGCTGCCCTCAAAGCGAATAATGGTGAAGTATATCATTATCCCTTAACCATAAAATTCATCAAATAAAACCATAGTTATGATAACCATAGTAATCAACGTCGTAATTTTTATTGCAACTGCAGTGCAACTGTATGTGTTGTAAAACCAAATCTTAATCATTATTCATTAAGAATCAAAAAATAAAAATATGAAGATCGAAAATACAAAAGCGCAAATGAGAAAAGGGGTTTTAGAATATTGCATCCTTTCCATTTTACAAAATGGAGATGCCTATACTTCTGAAATTCTGTCTCAATTAAAAGACGCTAAAATGTTAGTTGTAGAGGGAACAGTTTACCCTTTGCTAACAAGATTAAAAAATGCAGGTCTGCTTACTTACAGATGGGAAGAATCTACCTCTGGTCCGCCACGAAAGTATTACGGATTGACAGAAACAGGTAAATTGTTTCTAACAGAATTAAACAATACATGGACAGATTTGATAGGAGCAGTAAATTCTATTACAAACAACAATAAGAAATAAAAAAATCAACAAAAATGAATAAGACAATAAATATTAATCTAGGTGGTGTATTTTTTCATATAGATGAAATAGCCTATCAAAAGTTGAAAAATTACTTAAATGCTGTACGCCGTTCATTAAGTGATGATCCTAACGGGAGAGACGAAATAATTACAGATATTGAATCGAGAATTGGCGAATTATTATCTGATAAAGTAAAAGATGTGCGTCAAGTGATTAATGAAAGTGATATTGATGAAGTTATTGAAATAATGGGGAAGCCTGAAGATTATATGGTAGATGATGAGATTTTTAGTGATGATTCTTATACCAGTTACCAAAGAAAACAAAAAAAGCTGTATCGTGACGGGAGCGATAAATTTTTAGGAGGTGTATCTTCTGGTATTGCACATTATTTTAATGTAGATGTTATTTGGATTCGTTTGGCATGGCTAGTTGCCGCTTTTGGTTTTGGTTTTGGATTCTTATTGTATATTATTTTATGGATTTTATTGCCGCAAGCAAATACCACAGCAGAAAAGTTAGAAATGGAGGGGGAAGCCGTGAATATTTCAAACATAGAAAAAAAAATTAAAGAAGAGATTTCAGGAGCATCTGATAAGGTAAGAAATGGTATTGCAGAAGCATCGGAAAAAGTAAAGAGTGCCGATTATAAAAAATACCAAAGTAAAGCAAAATCTGGGGCACAAGATATAGTAGAAACTATAGGGAAAATATTTGGCACCTTGTTTATGGTGTTAGGCAAGTTTATTGGTGTAATTTTAATAATTGTATCTGTGATGTCAATTTTAGGATTGCTAATTAGCTTGGTTACCCTAGGCTCGATTGATATTTTTCACAGCGATTGGTTGTACCAACATTCCTTTATATACAATCAATCTGGTTTGCCAATTTGGATGGTTTCTATTCTAGTATTTTTATTGGTTGCTATTCCGTTTGTGTTCTTATTTTCTTTAGGAATAATGATATTATCACGCAATACTAAATATATAGGTAAAACAGCAACTTTATCTTTATTAGGGGTATGGATTGTTGCACTATTGATTACTATTTATTTTGGTGCACAACAATTTATGCAAAACGCTTTTTACAATTCTGTAACCAAAACAGAACAAGTAGCGTCCTATACTCCAGATACTTTAGCTATTGAGTTTGTAGATGATCGCACCTTAAGTGTCTATGATCAATTGCGCTATAGATCAGATGCCCAAGAAGTATTTACCAATACCAATGAAAAATTAATATATTCTAATAGGGTGCGTATAAATATTTTACCATCGAATAATGATGAAATTAGTGTAAAAGTTAAAAAAAGTGCGAAAGGTTCCAGCGATAAATTAGCCAGAGAAAAAGCGGCATCAATAGATTATAATTATACGCTTAATGATAAAGAATTGTTGTTTAATGGCTACTTTTTAACAGATGTGGCCAACCGATTTTCAACACCAAGGTTGTTTGTTAATCTTTATATACCAACCAATCAAATTATTTATTTAGATAGATCTGTTGATAGTTTTTTAGATGATGTAGACAACGTACAAAATATTTACGATGGCGATATGGCAAAACATTATTACCAAATGACTGAAGAAGGTTTGAACTGTTTAGATTGTGATGAAGAAGGTATTAATGATAACGATTCAAACGAGAGGGATTCTGATAATGATGATGAAGTAAGTTTTTTATTTGATAGTACAATTAATAATGTAAAAGCTGAATTTATCATCTCTAAAACAACTACTGAAGATGAGCTTAACAAATTAATTAATTGGTTCGAGGATCGTAAAAACATAAACATAAACGTTGTCAGCTCTAAATTCAATAAGAACAAAACAATTGATAAACTTGTTTTAGAAGTAGACTGTAACGATGGTCATGTAGGTACTATTACAATCGCTAATAATACACTAGATAATATCTCTAAAGGTTTCCGTAGATTGTATGATGAAGATGGAGAATTAGCTTTTAAAACTTGGTAATCTCATAAACTGAAAAACTATGAATGATTTATTCGACTTCTTTTTTAAAGGTAACTTCTTTATGAAAATAGTTACACTACTCTATAGCTTATTACTATCATGGGTAATGAACGGACAAGTACAAGAAATTCCAGATTACAAACCTGTTGATATTAAGTTACACAACGAAATTGTAA
>JAUIAA010000014.1 GCA_030425715.1 Bacteroidia bacterium
AACCATACTCCTATCCAAAAGAGGAGGTGTACCAGTACAAATTTTGATTTGTTTAACTGTATTAAATTCATGGTTGCAAGTTGCACAATTTAGACAAAAACATTTTTTTAATAAGATGAAATACCATTTTTGTAGGTGTTTTTACCACTTCAATAGCTTAATTTACGTTTTACTAGTTAAAATAGTTAAATCACTTAACAAATCACCCAATCATCGCAATTTAGGCTTTTTAGATTGTTATTTTTATACTTTCGAACCATGTTAAACTTAAAACCAGCATATTATGTTTTTTAGATTATTAAACGATGGAGGCCCAGCTTTTATGTACCCATTATTGGTCCTATTAATTTTAGTATTGGTACTAATTGTAAAAGGCTTTCTCCAAAAAGGGAGTGTTAAAAAAACAATTAGTCTTATAAGTTCTATTACCCTTTTCGCTTTGGTTTGGGGATTTTTAGGCCATATTATTGGCATGATAGGAGCTTTTGATGCTATTGAGTCAAGTGGCGCGGTAACCCAACCCATTTTTGCAGCGGGAGTTAAAATTAGTCTTTTAACCGCAACTTTCGGATCGGTGGTTTTCTTAATTGGAAGACTTGGTATTATTGCACTTACGTGGATGCAAAAGGATGGTTTATAATACATAACAGATAATCAAATATTTATGTAGTATTTAAAAAAGCTAGGTATTCTTTTCTAGAGGGAAAAGAATATCTTTGCATAAAAAGAAATTTTGCAAAGAAAAATAAAACTTATTTGGGATTTTAGAGGTTTAGAATCTATTAAAATAGCAGAGCACCACTGTGTACATTTAAAAGAATTTGCCGATAAAGAAAACTTAACTTTTTACGATGTAGCAGCTACCGAAATAAATGAGTATTACAGTATTGCCTATATCACCGTTGCGGAAAAAGACATGCTTATTTACAGAGATGCCTTAAAGCCACATCGAGGGGAAGTTGCCTCTTAACTTATTATCTACAAGTATATTTTATAATTTCTTTAGCCTCAGAAACCCCTAAATCGGCAGCTTTGGCCAAATCTAGACAGGCACTTTGAAAATCGGAAAGGCGTAATTTTACTAGTGCTCGGTTAAACCAAGCATATTTTAAATCGGGTTCTATTTCAAGAGCCTTAGAAAAATCAGAAATTGCTTTTTTATACGCTCCTTTTTCTTTAAAAATTAATCCTCTATTATAAAGGGCAGCAGCGTTGGTTTTATTAATTTTTAAAGCCTGATCAAAATTAGAAATTGCTTGGGCATCATCCTGTAAAAGGTAATAACATACCCCTCGTTTTAAGTAAGCATCATCAAAGGTTTTGTTTTTGCTAATAACAGAAGAGAACACGGCAATAGCATCATTATACTTTTCTTTTTCCATTAATTTTAACCCATGAATGTAATCCGCTTGGTAATTTTGTGCAGCAAGTAGTGTGCAACTACAACAAAAAAGCAATAGTGTAAAACGTTTCATAAAATAGAATTTTAACTCTAAAGTATAAAAATATTTGCACATAATTATATGAATCGTACATTTGCGATAAACATTCTTAATATGAAAAGATCACCATCTATTTTTTCTTATTCCAAAGAAACAGAACAACTCGCGAGATTTGCCAAAGCACTAGGGCATCCGGCAAGAATTATCATATTAAAACATTTGAGTAACCATGGTTGTTGTTATACAGGCGATTTATTAGATGTATTACCCTTGGCACAATCTACAATATCGCAACATTTAAAAGAATTGAAAGACGCAGGTTTGATTGAAGGAGAAGTTTTGCCTCCAAAAATAAGGTATTGCATAAATCAAGAAAATTGGAAGATTGCATCTCAGTTATTCCAAAAATTATTTAAAGAAGACTTCAAGGCCATAAAATGTTGTTAAGATGAAAAGGGAACCAAATATTGTTGCAATGACACCTGAAGATTGGGATGCAGTTGCTCGCATATATAAAGAAGGAATTGCTACCAATATGGCAACTTTTGAAAAGGAAATCCCAAGTTGGGAAACCTGGAACCAAAGTCATTTAAAAACGGGAAGAATTGTTGCAAAAATGAAGAATGAAATTGCTGGTTGGGCAGCATTATCTGCGGTGTCCTCTAGATGTGTTTATGGAGGTGTGGCAGAGGTTAGTGTTTATGTTTCAGCCAATTATCGTGGAAAAAATATTGGGTTTTTATTACTAGAAAAACTCATCCACGAAAGTGAGAAAAATGGCATTTGGACCTTACAATCGGGTATTTTTCCCGAAAATATTCCAAGCATAAAAATTCACCAAAAAGTAGGGTTTAGACAAATTGGCTACCGCGAAAAAATTGGACAATTGGATGGTGTTTGGAAAGACAATTTATTATTTGAAAGAAGAAGCAAAAAAGTAGGAATGAATTAAAACTTCTAGACCGGTATTTAACCTTATGGATATTCTAGGTGATGATACTTGGGGTAGAAATTAGCAATATATTTCCCATAAATTTTCTATGGGAAGTACCAATATTCCTTTGGCTTTAGGTTTGATATTGATGATGTATCCACCATTAGCAAAAGCAGATTACAGTTTAATTTCCACAATTTTTAAGGATGTGAAATTGATGCAACGCTCCCTATTTTTAAATTGGATAGTTGGACCAATTTTAATGTTCTTTTTAGCCATTATTTTTTTAAAAGATTATCTAGGTTATATGTATGAACTTATTTTAATTGGTTTGGCAAGATGTATTGGCAGAGCTATCGTTTGCGGTGGAGCAAAGGAAAGTTGCCCTAACTTTACAGGAGCGGTAAAAAACAAAATCCATATTGGTTTTGAAGATCCTGCCGATGCAACAGGAAATGAAGAGGAGATGCTTTTTAACTTTTTATAACGAAAAATTAAAAAGACAGCTAAAATAAACCGCAATAACTCCTGTTTTTTTTCTATTTTGTAAACCTAATTTAAACCAAATATTATGAAAGCCAAATGGAACTTAGTTTTAATAACCTTAATTTTTATTGCAACTAGCTGTGGTAGTACTAAAAAAGCCGCAAAAGTAAAAGTAGATCCAGTTTTAGGAGATTGGGTAATTGTAATTGCAGATACCCCTCAAGGAGATATGGAGAGCACCTTAACCATGTCAAAAAATACAGATGGAGTATA
Source organism: Bacteroidia bacterium (assembly GCA_030425715.1). Taxonomy (GTDB): domain Bacteria; phylum Bacteroidota; class Bacteroidia; order Flavobacteriales; family Flavobacteriaceae; genus Lutimonas. The sequence goes on from JAUIAA010000014.1 coordinate 3,136, forward strand.
TACTGGGGTTATTGCTTCTGATATAGGTTCTATGAATTTAGAAAATGTAAAAGTGGTTGCATCTGCATTAACTTCTACCTTTGAATATCAAGGAATGGAATTTGAATTTAATGGAAATTTTACAGAAAATGAATTTAAAGGAGAAACCGTAGGTATGGGAAGTTCTTTTCCTACAACTGGAACCAAAGCTGCCGAATAACTTATTCTAGACAAAAGCAAAAAGGTATATTTTAAAATATGCCTTTTTTTGTTTATAGTTATACCCTGTATATCTTTGAAGCCTTGATGAATTCCATAAGAAAAGACAGGAGAAATATAAGATACTCATTCACTTATAAAAAGGGACAATTTTTTTATTAACTTGTAATCCTAATTCAAATGATTCATTATGAAAGCTAAACTTAATATAGTTTTAATAACTTTTATTTTTATTGCAGCTAGTTGTGGTAGTACTAAAAACACTACAATTGTTGATCCAATTTTAGGAGATTGGAATATAATGACGGAAAATACGCCTCAAGGAGATATCGAGAGTGTTCTTACTATTACCAAAAATACGGGTGGAGTTTATGTAGGTTCACTAAATATAGATGCAGATGTAATTCCTTTACAAAATCTAATGATAGCTAATGGGTTGTTAACTTCTACTTTTGTGTACCAAGAAATAGGTTTTGAATTAAAAGGAGCTTTTCTTGCAAATACCTTTACTGGTGAAGTAAAGGGTATGGGCAGTGTCTTTCCTGCAAAGGGTACGAAAGCGGAAAATGAGTAAGTCTAAATTTAGTAATAACGTAAAATATTAGTTGTCAAACGGATAAAAAAAGCATTAGACTAGTTTTTTAAAGTTGATTAATTTTCTGCAATGGCTTTTCCAGCGATATAGGCTCCAGTCCAAGCATTTTGAAAATTAAAACCGCCTGTAACCGCATCAATATTTAGTACTTCACCAGCAAAAAACAGGTTTTTATGCAGTTTACTTTCAAACCGTTTAAAGTGAATCTCTTTTAAATCTACACCGCCAGCGGTAACAAATTCTTCTTTAAAGGTGGTTTTTCCATTGGCCTCAAAAATGCTGTGGGTAAGCTGATTGGCTAAATTTTCTACTTGCTTTTTAGATACATCTGCCCATCTTTGTTGGAGCTGGATATTTGCTGCTACAATCAATTTTAACCATAATCTTTTCGGAATATCTTCAAATGGCGATTTGGTTTCTACTGTTTTTTTCGCTTGCGCGGATTTTAATTGCTGTAATTTATCGAATACCTTTTGAAAAGATTGTCCTAACCAATTTACACTTACTTGGTACTCATAATTTTTTTCTGCCAAATAAATCGCAGCAAAAGCAGATAGCTTCAATACTGCAGGGCCACTTAAACCCCAATGAGTAATGAGTAAAGGCCCAGTGTTTTCAAAATTCGTGTTTACCAATTTTACCTTTGCATTTGGTACAGATATGCCAGGGATATTATCAAGTCTTTCATCCTTTATTTTAAATGTAAAAAGGGAAGGAACAGGGGGGATAATTTGATGCCCTAAAGTGCTTAGCAATTCCCAAAATTTAGGACTACTACCTGTGGTTATTAACAATTTATCAGCAAAATAACTTTTGTCGTTACAAATAACCTCATACTGATTTTCATTTTTAATAATTTGATTAACATGGGCTTGTAAAATGAGATGCACTCCAGCATTTTCTGCACTTTGTTGCAAACAATCTACAATGGTTTGCGAATTATTACTCACTGGAAAAATGCGATTGTCGGCTTCTATTTTTAACGAAACACCTCTGTTTTCAAACCATTCCATGGTATCACCAGTCATGAATTGATGAAACGGACCTAGTAACTCTCTTTTTCCTCGTGGGTAATTTTCTACCAATTCTTGAGGTATAAAGCAAGCATGGGTAACATTACATCTACCACCACCAGAAACTTTTACTTTTTGCAATACCTTTTTACTTTTTTCTAAAATAGTGACTTCCAAATCAGGGTTAGATTCAGCTATGGTAATGGCAGCAAAAAAACCAGCAGCACCACCTCCAATAATAACTACTTGTTGCTTCATTTCACCATTTTTTTAAAAGGAATAACGGTTTGATATCCTTTGTTTTTAAAATAATTGGGCGAGTTGGCGTTTCCTGTAGCCAAAATAAAATCACCTCCCCAGGCTCCTAAGCTTTTGGTTTGCCCAAAATAATCAGAAAAGAGTTTTTCTTGAATGGTTTTTTCTTTAATAATAGTAGAGATTTGCTCCTCGTGTTCTTTTATTAAGGATTCAAATTTTGGCAACGAATCGCATAAAATAATTTGGTTGGTTAAATGAGAAATGTGCTTGATAAAACTGGAGTTACTTTTAGAAATACGTTTGTATTTTTTAATTCCTTCTTTACTGTCTTGTTTTTGATTGAGGTGTACAAAAAATAATTGTTCCGTAAATTTAGGTTGAAAATTCACATTTTTTACAATGGGTTTGTTTTCAATTAATTGGTAGCTAATTGGAGTGTCATTTTGGGCACAAGCAATATCATATCCGCTACCGCCAAAACTGTTTTGTAACAGTAAAAAGGCATCAACTTTTGCCCATTGTGCAATATTGTTAATCAGGGTAGAAGAAGTTCCTAGCCCCCAATTTCTTGGGAAATTTAAATGGGTTTTGATGTGGTATCCTTGGGAGGTATTTATAAATGCGGGGTTCAATTTTTTTGCTGCAAGCAAAATTTGTAGTAAGGTTTTTTGAATCGTATCTGCAAAAAATTCATTTTTATCATTTAAGAGATCTGATAGTAGAAATTTACAATTAAACCAAAGACGATTTTCACTATCAAAACTTTCCCAAAGTAAAATAGGTTCTTTAATTTTATCTACCTGTAAGCTTTGTCCAAACATAGTGGGTATGGCCAAAGATTTTGCTCCATCTAATACCACATATTCTCCGGTTAATAATAGTTTTCCGTTGCTATAAAAAGTTTGCACTTGCATGATTTACACTTTATCTCGGTTGTAAATAGGCAGAAAAATAAAAGATAATCCGCCAAAAATCAACACCATAAGCGTTTGCGAGGTCCACATAATCCACCCAAATGCCAATGCAGGGTTTTCGGCTACGCCATAAAGTGTTAAAGCGCTAGCCACAAATACCGGATATGTACCTAATCCTCCGTTAGTTAAGGCCATACTAAGCCCTCCAACAACAAAACCAACAATTACAGCACTTAAAGGTAGATTGGCAGTTTCTGGAATGGCAAATATTACCACATAAAACATTAAAATATACATAATCCAAATAAAAAAGGTATGGAAAATAAAAGCCCATTTCTTTTTCATTTTAAAAATACTTATCAGCCCTTGAATTAATCCATATACAAAATTTTGAATTTTTTGTATCCAAGGATTTGTAGATTTTTTGATGATCCATAAAAATAGTAAACCTAAAATCACAGCAGCTATTACCAAGTAAATTAGCAGGTTAGAACTTTCAGCACTGTCCTTAAAAAGATAGCTGCTCAACAAATCGGTTTGTAAAAAAAATGCGGTGGCAATAATGCTTAACAGCATAAAGGTGTCTACTACTCGCTCAGAAACTATGGTGCCAAAAGCTTTTTCAAAAGGGATGTTTTCATATTTTGAAATTCCTGTAGCTCTAGCAAATTCACCTGCTCTAGGGATGGCTAAATTTACCAAATAAGCAACCAAAACAGTTAATACACTGTTTGCGTATTTTGGCTTGTAACCCAATGGTTCTAACAAAAATTGCCAACGATAAGCACGAGATAAATGACTCAAAATACCAAATAGTAATGATAGGGCAACCCACCAGTAATTTGCAGTTTGAAATGATTTTTTAATGTCTTGAATATCTTCGGATTCTAATTTGGATAGAGAATACCAAATTAGAGCTACTCCCAAAACAATTGGAAGTATGGTGAAAATAGTTTTTTTTAACTTTTTATTCAAGAATTAAGTAAGTGAGTTATCTTTTTCGTTAGGAAAAACTATGGAAGGTTTAAACAATTTTGCTTCCTCAAATTCCATAGAAGCATAAGTTATGATAATAATAATATCACCCTTGGCTACTTTTCTCGCAGCAGGGCCATTCAATATAATATCGCCTTTTTTTCTTTCCCCTTTAATAGCATAAGTAATAAATCGTTCACCATTGTTAATGTTTACAATGTGAACCTTTTCACCTTCAATTATATTTGCAGCATCCATCAAATCCTCATCAATAGTAATACTACCAATGTAATTTAAATCGGAACCTGTAATAGTTACGCGATGAATTTTAGATTTTACAACTTCAATATTCATTATATAGCATCCATTTTTTTGAGCTGCAAAGATACTTAAATTAATTTAAAGCTATGTTGTCTATCAATCGAATTGACCCAGCAAAAACAGCAATAAATGCGCGATATTTTTTATCCTTATCAAAACTTTGGGCGGGTTGTAATGTTGTAGTTTCTGCTATTTCAAAATATTCTAGATCTAATATTTGATTAGATTTAAATACTTCACTTACTTTATTTTTTATAAAATCAATATCGCTGTTTTGGAATAGTTCTTTACTCTTTAATAAGGTTTTATAAATTAGCGGAGCTTCGTTGCGTTGCTCTAAAGAAAGCCTGGTGTTTCTAGAGCTCATTGCCAAGCCGTCTTTTTCTCGAAAAATAGCACAGGGAATAATATGTACGGGAATTTTATTTTTAGCAACCATTTTTTTGATAATTTGTAATTGCTGAAAATCCTTTTCGCCAAAATAGGCATTGTCTGGTTGTACAATTTCAAAGAGTTTTTTTACAATAGTACCAACGCCATCAAAATGGCCTTTTCTAAAAGCTCCTTCCATTACTTGATCCAAGCCATCAAAATCCATTACATCGGCAGCGATGTTCTGGGCATAGATTTCGGATACCGAAGGGGTGAAAACTACATTACAATGTACTTTTTTAAGTAAAAATAAATCAGACTCTAACGTGTTTGGATATTTTTCTAAATCTTCTTTTTTATCAAATTGTGTAGGGTTTACAAAAATAGTAACTACCACAAAATCATTTTCTTTTTTTGCTTTTTTTACAATAGATAGATGGCCTTGGTGTAGCGCCCCCATAGTTGGAACGAGACCAATCGTACTGTTTTGTTTCAAATCTGATAAATGGTTCTGTAAAGAACGGATGGTTTTAAACACCTTCATTAGGCAGTTAAATATTGTTAATAAGCTATCAAACTTAATATTTTAAATCGAATTATGCATATATTTTCGTAATTTTGCAAAGTCCAAAAAATGATTGATCAATGAAAGATAAGAGAATACTTTATGTATCATCAGAATTAATACCCTACTTACCGGAAAATGAGGTCTCTAAAATGGCATTTGATGTGCCTAGAGAAATGCACCATAAAGGAGCACAGATTAGGATGTTTATGCCTAGATTTGGGGTAATTAACGAGCGCAGACATCAATTACATGAAGTAATAAGACTTTCGGGTATGAATCTAATAATCAATGATATGGATATGCCTTTGATTATAAAAGTTGCCTCTGTACCGAAAGAAAGAATGCAGGTTTATTTTATAGATAATGAAGAGTATTTTAAAAGAAAAGCCGTTTTTACAGATGAAGATGGTCAGCTTTTTGCAGATAATGATGAAAGAGCGATTTTCTTTGCCAAAGGAGTGGTAGAAACAGTAAAAAAATTAAAATGGGCACCAGATATTATCCATGTACATGGGTGGTTAGCTTCCTTGTTGCCGCTTTATATTAAAGAATATTATAAAAATGATCCTTTATTTGCCGAAAGTAAAATAGTTACCTCCGTGTTTAACTATAATACAGAGGGTGTTGTAGATAAGGAAAGTTTAATTGAAAAAATAAAATTTGATCAAATACCTGAAGAGAAAATAGATGCTTTTCAACGATTTGACACCGAGTACTTGTTAAAAGTTGCCATTGAAAATTCTGACGCTCTAATCAAAGCAGGTCAAGATTTAAACAACAATTTAGAACAAGAAATAAAAAAACAGAATATACCTGTATTAGATTTTCAACCTTATGATAATTTTACAGAAGCCTACACTAACTTTTACCTAAACGAAGTATTATAATTTAAAAGTTAAAAATCAAAAAATTGTTTATGCACCATACATTGATGGCCAAATTTAAAAATATTGGCCTAGCACTAGTTTTAATTTTAGGATTTAGTGCTTGTGAAAAAGATTTACAAGATATAGCTGTAGATATAGTTGACAAAAATGACTTTTCTGTAGGCGATTCACTTATAAATATTATAGCTTACAATGCAAATATTGATTCTTCTCGAGTTGACAATAATAATGCCGAGAAAAAACCATTGCCTTTGATTGGGGTAAATAGAAACAATAATTTTGGATATATGCAAAGTGCCATCTCTACACAATTGTTTTTACCCGTTACTGGAGTTCATTTTGGTGAAAATACCATAATAGATAGGGTTGTGTTAGACATACCTTATTTTGCAACCAGAGATGCTGAAGATCAAGAAGCAATTGACCCAGATACTGGCAATCCGATTTTTGACGAGGACGGGAATCCAATCATGGTACCAAGTTTTCAAATAGATTCTATTTACGGTAACAAATCTCAAGCATTTAATATTAGTGTTCACGAACTAGGAACCTTTTTAAATGTGCTAGACCCAGAAAATCCAACACAAAGTTTAAAGTATTATTCCGATAAAGTGTATCAATTAAAAGATGAGTTGTTTTCTGGAAATTTTCTTCCAAATAGAAATGACACAGTTTTGTACGTAGAGCGAAGGTATTTAGACGATGATCCAAACACAGTAGATGATATAGACACCGTTAAAATATTGAACTCACAGCCAACCATGAAATTTGATTTGGATAAACAGTATTTTAAAACACATTTTGTAGACCACCAAGATTCTGATGATTTTCTATCTATTGATAATTTCATTCATTATTTTAGGGGACTATATATTGATGCGCAAGGAGCAGATGGATCTTTGATTAATCCGCAATTTAGTCAAGCAAGTGTAACCATCTATTTTACAGATGATCAAACAGTAGAAGAAGGCCCAGATGAAGATTTAAACAATAATGGAGTAGAGGATGAAGGAGAGGTGATTGCTCGAACTAAACAATCCATGGTTTTCCCTATATCTGGAGTAAGTACAGCTAACTATACAAGAGATTATAGTGGCGCATTGGTTCAAAATTATTTATTGAATCCTGATAGGACAAATGGGGAAGATAAACTGTTTATTCAAGGAGCTGCAGGATCTGAAATTATAATTGAGCTTTTTAAAGATAATCTGGATTATTTTAGAAATAAAAATTGGCTAATTAATGAAGCTAATATAGTATTAAGTGTGGATGGAGATCAAGAAGAAGTGCCGCAACGTTTATTTTTGTATAAAAAAGAAACCAATAGCCAAATTATCGATTTCAAATTTGGAGATCCTAGTGTTTATGATGGTTATATACAATATGATGAAGATGGAAAACCTAAAAACTATAAAATTAGAATTACAGATTATATTTCTAAAGTTTTGCATCCTACCGATCCTATTGAACCACAAAAATTGGCGATAAGAAATTATTTAGCAACAGACCTACCAGATGCCCCAGTAATTGATACTATTGTACCAGATTACAATTTTATACCTAAAGGTGTCGTTATAAAAGGAAGTTTACCTATAGTAGGAGAGGATAAAATAAGACTAGAAATAAAATACTCGGAACTCAACGAGGAAAATTGAAACAAACTAAACTAACAAACTATTATGTGTGGAATTACAGGATATATAGGCTTCAGAGAGGCCTATCCCGTTATTATTAATGGTCTACAACGATTAGAATATAGGGGTTACGATAGTGCAGGAATAATGCTGTACGACGGAAATCAAATACAACTTGCCAAAACCAAAGGAAAAGTTTCCAATTTGGTAGAAATAGCAAAAAGTGATATTTCTACTTCTGGAGTTGTAGGTATTGGTCATACCCGTTGGGCAACCCACGGTGTACCCAATGATGTAAATTCTCACCCACATTTATCACAGTCAGGAAACCTGGTAATTGTGCATAACGGGATTATAGAAAACTATGATGCCATAAAAAAAGAATTGATTACTAGAGGTTATACTTTTAAAAGCGATACCGATACAGAAGTATTGGTAAATCTGATAGAAGAAATCAAAACCAAAGAAAATGTAAAATTAGGAAAAGCGGTTCAAATCGCTTTAAATCAGGTGGTTGGAGCATATGCAATTGCTGTTTTTGATAAAGAAAAACCAGATGAAATTGTAGTTGCCAAACTAGGAAGCCCAATTGCCATTGGAGTAGGTAAGGATTTTAAAGAATTTTTTATTGCTTCAGATGCTTCTCCGTTTATTGAATATACCAAAGATGCTATTTATTTAGAAGATGAAGAAATGGCCATTATCAAAAAAGGAAGAGAAGTAAATGTTAGAAAAATAAAAAGTGATAAGCTAGTAGATTCTAATATTCAAGAGCTACAACTCAACTTAGAGCAAATAGAAAAAGGTGGCTACGAACACTTCATGTTAAAGGAAATACACGAACAACCTCGTGCGATTACAGATACTTTTAGAGGTAGATTATTACGTGATGAAGGTATTATAAAAATGGCTGGTGTGGAAGACAATATGAAAAAATTTCTCAATGCCAACCGAATAATTATTGTAGCCTGTGGTACTTCTTGGCATGCAGGTTTGGTGGCAGAATATATTTTTGAAGAGTTTGCACGTATTCCTGTGGAGGTAGAATACGCCTCAGAATTTAGGTATAGAAATCCAGTTATTACTGAAAAAGATGTGGTAATTGCTATTTCTCAATCAGGGGAAACTGCCGATACTTTAGCTGCGATTAAATTGGCAAAAAAAAGAGGTGCTTTTGTTTTTGGCGTATGTAATGTGGTTGGATCTTCAATTGCTAGAGAGACACACGCAGGTGCCTATACACATGCTGGCCCAGAAATTGGAGTAGCATCTACCAAAGCATTTACTACGCAAATTACAGTTTTAAGTTTGATGGCGTTGCGTTTGGCTAGAGCTAAAGGAACGATGTCGAGTTCTGATTATCGAATGCATTTGCAAGAACTAGAATTGATTCCACGAAAAGTGGAACAATTATTAAACGTAGATGGGCATGTAAAAGAAATTGCAAAAGAGTACTTATTATCAACCAATTGCTTGTATTTGGGTAGGGGTTATAATTTTCCCGTTGCCTTAGAGGGTGCTTTAAAATTAAAAGAAATTTCTTATATCCATGCAGAGGGTTATCCCGCGGCAGAAATGAAACACGGTCCAATTGCTTTGATTGACGATAGAATGCCTGTAATTGTTATTGCAACCAGCAAAGGACATTATGAAAAAGTGGTAAGTAATATACAAGAAATAAAATCGAGAAAAGGTAAAATTATTGCCGTTGTAACGGAAGGAGATACTACGGTTAAAGAAATTGCAGACCATACCATAGAAATTCCAGAAGTAGAAGAAGCATTTTCGCCGTTATTAACTACAATACCGTTGCAATTATTGTCTTACCATATAGCAGTAATGCGTAATTGTAATGTAGATCAACCTAGAAATTTAGCAAAATCGGTTACGGTGGAGTAGTCAATTCTATTTTGATAAAATAGATAGGAAAATTCCCAACTGTAGTTGTTTTTTAACTTATACAGTTTATGAGATATTCTTGAAAATATTCCAAAGTAAAAAATAGAGGCCAGAAGCCTCTATTTTTCTATATATTTAGTTTCTAAGGTAATCTCGGCAAATTGTCTAAACATCTCCATTACACCGCAATATTGATCGGCAGATAATTTTATAGCTTTTTCAATTTTATCTTTTTTAAATTCTTTACCATAAAAACAGTATTGTACATGTACTTTGTTGTAAAACCTAGGATGTTCATCAGTTAATTCTCCTGAAACATTTATTTCAATATTTTCTACCTCTGCTCTCATTTTTTTCAAGAGAGAAACGATGTCCATGCCCGTGCAACCCGCTAAAGAGGTTAACATTAAGGCTTTTGGACGTAAGCCTTTACTCTCAATTTCAGCGTTTTCTGGAGCATCAATTTTTAAACTTCCGCCAAGGCTATCTGCATTGAAAAGCATATCTCCTAGCCATTGAATTTTAATTTCATTTGTCATTATTTATGTATTTAGTTTAACTCCAATTCCGTTTAAATTAGGGTATTCAATTATTCCGTTTTTAATTTTGACACCAGTTGCCAAATCATTTTTTAATAGCATGGCTCCATCCATATCTACATAATCCAAATGAGGTAGTAAATGGGCTATTGCCGAAATTCCTACAGAAGATTCGGTCATGCAGCCCACCATAGTTTTCATGTTTTTAGACTTTGCTACAGCAATCATTCTTTTTGCAGGCGTAAGCCCTCCACATTTTGGTAGTTTGATATTCACTCCATGAAAATAACCAAAACATTTTTGCACATCTTCTTCAACCTGACAACTTTCATCTGCTATAATGGGTAATGCACTATTGTGATAAACTTCTTTTGCGCCTAACCAATCGTTAGCAGGCAATGGCTGTTCTATAAATTCAACTCCTAATTTTTTTAATTCCATTGAATTTTCTATTGTTTCTTGAACACTCCAGGCACAGTTGGCATCAATTCTAAAAATTGCATTGCTCTGTTTTCGAAGTGCCTTTACAATTTTCAAATCTTCTTTAGTGCCTAGTTTTATTTTATAAATAGGCCATGGTTTTTCTTTCATTTTAAGTACCATGTTTTCAATGGTATCAATACCTATAGTATAGTTTGTCAATGGGTTTTTACTGATGTCAAATCCCCAAAGTTCATATAATTTTTTTTCTTTTTTTCGAGCATATAGATCATGAAAAGCCATGTCTAAAGCACAAAGTGCAAACATATTGTGATTTAGTTTGGAATGCATTTTTTGCCAAAATACTTCAGGAGTATCCTCTGCATAAGTACTTATTAAAGGTTGAATTTTTTCCAAATCTTCTACCATTTTTTCTATGGTAATATGGTAATATGGGTTAGAAGATGCTTCACCGTAACCAGAAATTTCGTCATCTTTCAGTTCTACAATTAGCGTAGGTTTGGTATCAAAAGATTGCCTAGAAATGGTAAAAGTGTGTTCGAGCTTTAATAAATGTGGCCTTAAAATTAATTGCATATATTTTCTATAGAGCTATCAAAATTAAATAATTTATATTTGAAAGTACTAATTTAAAAGTTAAATAGATGCCATTAGTTCAACCACTTTCTCCAGATGCAAACAAAGATGTAAAACAGTTAGCAGAATTTTTTAATGAAACTTTAGGATTTTGTCCAAATAGTGTGTTAACCATGCAAATTCGCCCAGAAATCGCACGCTCTTTTATCAATTTAAATAAAGCGGTAATGGCTAATCACGGAAAGGTAACCTCTGCTTTAAAAAGACTTATTGCTTATGTTAGCAGTAACGCTACAGGATGCAGATACTGTCAGGCCCATGCCATTCGAGCTGCAGAAAGATACGGTGCAAATGAGGAGCAGTTGCATCATGTTTGGGAATATAAAACACATCCTTCTTTTAATGCTGCAGAAAGGGCTGCATTAGATTTTTCTTTGGCTGCATCTATTATTCCTAATAATGTAAATGAGGAAATTCAAGAAAATTTACACAAGTATTGGGATGATGGCGAAATTGTGGAAATGTTGGGCGTAATCTCTTTATTTGGCTATCTAAACCGATGGAATGATTCTATGGGCACAAGTTTGGAGGCAGAGGCTATTTCTTCAGGAGAACAGTATTTAGATAAAAACGGATGGGAAGTTGGCAAACATATTTAATTATTTTTTTCCTGCTACAATAATTACAAACTCTCCTTTTGGAGCTTTATTTTCAAAGTGATGAATTACTTCTTGGATATTTCCACGAATGGTTTCTTCGTATATTTTGGTCAATTCTCTTGAAACCGAAGCCAATCTATCTGCCCCAAAATATTCCGAAAACTGCGTTAGCGTTTTTAGCAGTTTATGAGGAGATTCATAAAAAATCATTGTTCTAGTTTCTTCTGCCAAAAAAGTTAAGCGAGTTTGCCTTCCTTTTTTTACAGGTAAAAACCCTTCAAAAACAAACTTATCATTTGGTAAACCAGAATTTACCAATGCAGGAACAAAAGCAGTAGCACCAGGTAAACATTCTATTTCAATTTGATTTTGTATACATGCTCTGGTAAGTAAAAATCCAGGATCGGAAATTGCAGGAGTTCCTGCGTCAGAAATTAAAGCAATATTTTCGCCATTTTTTAGCCTGTTGATGATTTGATTTACCATATGATGTTCATTATGCATATGGTGACTTTGCATTTGGGTACCAATTTCAAAATGCTTTAACAATTTACCTGAAGTACGGGTGTCTTCTGCTAAAATCAAATCTACATTTTGCAATACTTTGATCGCACGAAAGGTCATGTCTTCTAAATTTCCAATGGGTGTTGGAACGAGGTATAATTTTCCTGAATGATTTTCTAAATTCAAAATATATATTTATTCCTGCAAAGATAAGGGAGTTGGTCCATAGTATGGAAAATAATAATCAAGGTCTGATTTTTTTTCCTGTAAAGTATGAAATTCCTAATAAAATGATAGAAAAAGTAGGAAATGGATCCACTTCGCCAATCATGATATGTGCAAAAAAAGCCAATATAAAGTTATATAAAAATCCGGCGTAAGCCAAT
>JAUIAA010000303.1 GCA_030425715.1 Bacteroidia bacterium
GTAGGTGTGGAGTAGCACTTTGTGTTCTGGTAAGCCTAGAGTTGGGTCGCTGTTTAAAACGCGTTTAGCATAAAAGCGAGCGCTTTGCAAGATGTCTTTGTCTTTAACAATATCGGCAATTTTAAGGTTGAGTACACCACTTTGTTGGGTTCCCATAATATCACCAGGACCACGAAGTTTAAGGTCAACTTCGGCAATTTCAAAGCCATCACTGGTTCTGGTCATGGTTTCTAAACGTAGTTTACTGTCGTTACTTAGTTTATGGCTCGTCATTAAAATGCAATAGCTTTGTTCGGCACCACGACCAACACGACCTCTTAACTGGTGCGATTGCGATAACCCAAAGCGTTCAGCACTTTCAATAACCATAACAGAGGCGTTAGGAACGTTTACACCAACTTCAATTACTGTAGTGGCAACCATAATTTGTGTTTCGCCTTTAGCAAAACGTTGCATTTCGTAATCCTTATCGGCTGGTTTCATCTTTCCGTGTACAATGGAGATTTGGTATTCAGGCATAGGAAAGTCTCTAGAAATGCTTTCGTAACCATCCATAAGGTCTTTGTAATCCATTTTCTCACTTTCCTGAATTAATGGATATACCACATACACTTGTCTGCCTTTTTTAATTTCATCTCTTATAAACTGAAACACACGAAGTCTATTTTTATCGTAACGATGTACTGTTTTTATAGATTGTCTTCCTGGAGGTAATTCGTCAATTACTGAGATGTCTAAATCACCATAAACCGACATTGCTAAAGTTCGCGGAATTGGTGTTGCAGTCATCACTAAAATGTGTGGAGGAGTAGTTGCCCTTTCATTATCAGAAGATGCCTCTGGGCCTTTTCTCCATAATTTGCTTCTTTGTTCGACTCCAAATCGATGTTGCTCGTCTATAATTGCAAGCCCTAAATTTTTAAATTTTACCTTATCTTCAAGCAGTGCGTGAGTGCCAATTAAAATCTGTAAATTGCCATTTTCAAGATTTTCATGGATTTCTTTTCGTTCTGAAGTGTTACTTGAACCAGTTAATAATTTTATACTGATATTCAGTTTATTGCAAAACTCTGATAAGCCATTATAGTGCTGAACTGACAAAATTTCAGTTGGAGCCATTAAACAAGCTTGAAAACCGTTGTCAAGTGCGATTAACATTGACATTAGCGCAACTATGGTCTTCCCAGAACCAACATCACCTTGTAATAATCGGTTCATTTGTGCATTACTGCCTAAATCGGCTCTAATTTCTTTGAGAACTCGCTTTTGAGCATTGGTTAATTCAAAGGGTAAATGTTCCTTAAAAAAGGTGTTGAAATAGTCGCCAACTTTTTCAAATGGAAAGCCTTTAATTTTTGATTTATGGATTAGATTTTTTAGAATAAGTTGCAGTTGAATGTAGAATAATTCTTCAAATTTTAATCGGAATTGAGCACGAGATAATAGCTCTTGGTTTTTTGGAAAATGCACGTTGAAAAGTGCTTCGCTTTTTGAGAGTAATTTAAGTTCGGAAAGTAAATTTTCAGATAAGGTTTCCGAAAATCTGCCTTTGGTTTCCAGGAACAGATTCTGCATAATTTTACTAATTACTCTATTGGTGATGCCTTTATTGGATAGCTTTTCAGTTGAAGGGTAAATAGGTTGCATTGCAGAGCGCAAATTCTTTTCGTGTTCTTCAAGCAGTTCCATTTCAGGGTGAGGCATGCTAAATGTGCCATTAAACCAATTGGTTTTTCCAAAAATCACATAAGTTGTGTTTGGTTTTATGCTGTCTCTAATCCATTTTTGACCTCTAAACCAAACCAACTCCATAACTCCAGTATCGTCTTGAAACGTGGCAACTAGTCGTTTACCTCTTTTTTGAGCGATTTCTTTAAAGCTAGTAACTCTTCCAATAACCTGTACGTCAGCGTTGTTGCGTTGCAGTTGGTTGATTTTGTAATATTGAGTTCGGTCAATGTATCGGTTTGGAAATAAGTTGATTAGGTCTTGATAGGTGTGAATACCAAGCTCTTTACGAAGTAAATCGGCTCGATTTGGTCCAACGCCTTTAAGGTAATCTATAGGTGTTTGAAGATTGGTATTCATGGTAACGAATATAATTCTAATACTTGAAAGATAAAACTTGATTTTTTGTATTTTGGAACTCTAAAATGAGCAGAAAACAAATAAAATGCGAGCATTAGTAATATCAGGTGGCGGAAGTAAAGGTGCGTATGCAGGAGGAGTTGCGCAGTACCTTATTGAGGGTCAGGGGAAAACTTACGATATGTATTTAGGAACTTCTACAGGAAGTTTGTTAATACCTCATTCGGC
>JAUIAA010000015.1 GCA_030425715.1 Bacteroidia bacterium
AATATTTTCTATAGCATGGTTCTCTTTCATCTTTCTTTAAACAAATTGTCCCGTTTTTAATGCTTCCATAATTTGAGCGTCTCCTTCTAGTAATCGAAAAGCCAGCCAACGGCTATTCGGAATCGTAGGATACTCCTTTTCAATTGCGGTACTTAATTTTTGTACAGCAGATTGTATGTTTTTAGGCACATTTTTTATACGATGTGGTTTACAAATAATATTACCGTTTGCTACTTCAGTAATGGCTTGAATCAATTCTGGTATTCCTTTATTAAATCGAGCGCTAGTTGGTACAACTGGAATACCCAGCTCTCTAGCCAAAGAGCGTTCGTCAATTTCAATTTTGTTGCGTTTTGCCTCATCCATCAAATTTAAACATAGTACCGCTCTATCAGTAATTTCTAATATTTGCAAAACTAAATTCAAGTTACGTTCTAACCTGCTTGCATCCACTACTATTACAGTAACACTTGGTTTTCCAAATAGAATAAAATTTCTTGCAACTTCTTCATCTTCAGAAGTAGACAATAAGGAATAGGTTCCTGGCAAATCTACCAACTTGTATTTTTGATCGTTGTAAACATAAGCTCCTTCCGCTCTAGTCACTGTTTTTCCAGGCCAATTTCCGGTATGTTGGCGTAAACCTGTTAAGGCATTAAATACGGTACTTTTTCCTGTATTTGGATTTCCTGCCAATGCAATTACAAAATCAAAATCATCTGTTTGGACACCTAGTTTTTTCAACCCATTTGCATTGAATTGCGGACAAGTTTCACAAGCACTTTTTACTTTAGTTTCCATGTTTTAATGCTTTTGAATTAAAATTTTTGAGGCTTGATCGTCTCGCAAAGCAATCGAAGTCCCTTTAATTAAATACGCCTTAGGGTTTTTTAACGGACTCAACATATCGATACTGATGTCGGCTCCTTTTACAAATCCTAGATCTAATAATCGTCTTCTATTTTCTCCTCTACATTCTTTAGAAATTCCCAAAACTTCAGCTTCTTCATTTAATTTTAGATTGGACAATCTTACCATATTATCTTCCTTAACTGCTTCTTTCTCTAAAACTGCTACGGTTAAATTAGCTGCAACAACAGGAGCCAGTTTAAATTCTTCTCCTTCTGCATAAAAAACAATTCTTTCTTTATTGTTTTCTACCACCCTTATTTGTGAGCCAATATGTATTTTCTCTGCCAATATTTGTTTGTAAATAATTTCAGGTTCATCCTCTATATGCGTAATTCTTCCTACAGTATTTATAGGTAAATTAGACAATGGAATTCCTTCTACTGTTGCAATTCTTCCTGTTTTTGAAGGAATTGGGTCTCCGTGTGGATCATACAATGGATTTCCCAATTGATTGGCCAATAAATTGGTTTCTTCTAAATTTAATTTATGCTCCATCAATTCGGCTCTATCGTGCCATTCCTCTTTTTTATAACCCGTTTTTTCTGCTAAATATTTCTCCCATAAACGGTGTACTCTTACAATTCGTAAGGCATAATCTCTACCCTCATTGGTTAATTTTAATACATCTCTTTCAATGGTCAATAACTCATTGTGGGTCATTTCTTGTAAAACCTCCAACAAAAATGAATCTCTCACTTTTAAAATACCTGCTAAGCTATTTACATTCAATTCTCCTCCCGACATTTCGTTGTGATACAATTGTTTTAATACATCTTCAATTACCGTTTTTTCATTGTTGTTTTGACTACTTTTTATCAGCCAAAACCAACCTTTAGTAGGTCTAAATAGCAAAAACAACAACAAAGTTATTGCGGCAAATAGAAATAAAGCTATGAGCGGATTATAAGTAATCATTTCTTGTTTTTTAGGTATAAATTTTTAGCAACATGTTTAGAAATTGACATGTGGTGCGTTTTGGTTTCTATATAAACCGAATTGTCATACGGCTCAATATCAATTATTTTTATACGATCGCCCAATGCCAAATTTTTCTTATCTAAATAGCGTAAAAAGGCATCTGTTGAATCTTTTACACCATTTAACACACCAACATCTCCTACCTTCATCCCTAACATATTAATACTGGTATTGGAAACTACAATTCCATCTTTATCAGGAATGGGATCACCATGCGGATCCTTCTTTGGAAATCCTAAAAATGCATCCAAACTATTTACCAAATCATCCGATTGGATGTGCTCTAATTGTTCTGCAATTTCATGTACACTATCCCAACTAAATTTTAGTTTTTTAACCAAAAAATATTCCCAAAGACGGTGTTTTCTTATCACTTTTAAAGCAACTTTTTCTCCTTCAAATGTTAAATGCACTCCTTTGTAAGGTTTGTATTCAACCAATTTTTTTGCAGCTAATTTTTTAAGCATATCAGTTACCGAAGATGCTTTTGTTTCCATCTTTAAAGCAATATTATTGGTAGAAATGCTTTCTGACGATTCATTTTCAAGCGCATAGATTGCTTTTAGGTAATTTTCTTCTGCCTGCGTAAACATATGATTACTAATTTTATGCAAAGGTAAATATATTTTTAGACATATCTAAATTTAAATATTCTAATTATTTTAGCTATTCTCTTATATTTGCAAAAAACAAATCATTGAGCAAACAGGTAGTCGCTGATTTATACCAGCATTTTGATAAAGTAGATCAAATATTTCAAGAACTACAAAAGGACAAAAACCAGGTGGCACTAAGCAATTTGGTTGGGTCTTCCTTGTCCTTTGTTATCGCTAGTCTTTTTAAAAAATTAGAAAAACCCTTTTTATTGCTTTTAAACGACAAAGAGGAAGCTGCTTACTATTTAAATGATTTAGAGCAAATTATCAGTCATAAAAACCCAAATGCCAGACAAGATGTTTTGTTTTATCCTGCATCTTATAGAAGGGCTTATCAAATTGAAGATACAGATAATGCCAATATATTGCTCCGGGCAGAGGTTTTAAACCGAATCAATTCGCAAAAAAAGCCTGCTATAATAGTTACCTATCCACAGGCATTGTTTGAACAAGTTATCACCAAAAGTGAACTAAACCGTAATACTTTAAAGCTTAAACTTGGTGATAATCTCTCTTTAGATTTTGTAAATGAAATGTTGCACGAATACCATTTTAATAGAGTGGATTTTGTTACTGAACCTGGTGACTTTGCAGTTAGGGGTGGTATTATTGATGTCTATTCTTTTTCAAATGATGAACCATACCGAGTTGAATTTTTTGGTGATGAAGTTGAGAGTATCAGAACCTTTGATATTGAATCGCAACTTTCCATTGAAAAATTACAACAAATCAACATCATGCCTAATGTTGAGAATAAAAAATTAGAAGAAAAAAGAGATAGCTTTTTAAAGTACATTTCTTCTAAAACCATTATAGTTACTAAAGATTTAGGTCTTGCAAAAAATAAGCTGGATAACTTATTTGAAAAGGCTGTAGATGCCTTTCAAAATATCAAAGGAGAAATAAAATTAGGAACACCTAAGGAGTTGTTTTGTGATGGAAATTTAATTTTAAACCAACTAGATGAGTTTACTCTTTTAAATACAAGTAACACCAAAAATAGCACTTCAAACAGCTACGTATTTTCAACTGCGCCTCAACCGTCATTTAACAAGCAATTTGAATTGTTAATTGAAAACTTAAATGAAAATACCACAAATAATATTAAAAATTTTCTCTTTTGTGACAACGAAAAACAGGCCAAAAGATTCCATGATATTTTTGAGGATGTAGATAAAAAAGTTCAGTACGAAACTGTTGTAACACCTCTGTACCAAGGATTTATTGACAAAGACTTAAAAATTGCTTGCTATACCGACCATCAAATATTTGAGCGTTACCACAAGTTTAGACTAAAAAGCGGATTTACCAAAAAACAAGCTTTAAGTTTAAAAGAACTAACTAATTTAGAAATTGGTGATTATGTTACCCATATTGACCACGGAATAGGAAAATTTGGTGGACTTCAAAAAATTGACGTCGAAGGAAAAAAACAAGAAGCCATTAAATTAATTTATGGTGAGCGTGATGTACTATATATAAGTATTCATGCCTTACATAAAATTACCAAGTACAATGGCAAAGACGGTAAACCACCAAAAGTACACAAACTCGGTTCTAAAGCTTGGGCAAGTTTAAAACAAAAAACAAAATCTAGAGTAAAACATATTGCCTACAATTTGATACAGTTGTACGCAAAAAGAAAATTACAAAAAGGATTTGCTTACCTCCCAGATAGTTATTTGCAACACGAACTAGAAGCTAGTTTTATGTTTGAAGATACCCCAGACCAACTTACGGCTACACAAAATGTAAAAGCCGATATGGAAAATGAGCAACCCATGGACAGGTTGGTATGTGGTGATGTAGGCTTTGGTAAAACCGAAGTTGCTATTAGAGCTGCCTTTAAAGCTGTAGACAATGGAAAACAAGTAGCCATTTTAGTACCGACTACTATTTTAGCTTTTCAGCATTTTAGAACTTTTAAAGAAAGATTAAAAGATTTTCCTGTACAGATAGATTATTTGAACCGATTTAGATCGGCTAAACAAAAAAAGGAAATTCTTGAAAATTTGAAAGATGGTAAACTAGATATTATTATAGGCACCCATCAACTCGTTGGTAAAAATGTTCATTTTAAAAACCTTGGGCTACTTGTTATTGACGAAGAACAAAAGTTTGGCGTTGCGGTAAAAGACAAACTAAAAACCATCAAAGAAAATGTCGATACGCTCACTTTAACCGCTACTCCAATTCCGAGAACTTTACAGTTTTCGTTAATGGCTGCAAGAGATTTATCGGTAATTAAAACCCCGCCACCAAATCGTCATCCTATAGAAACGCATGTAATTCGATTTCAAGAAGATGTGATACGCGATGCGGTAAACTATGAAATTTCTCGTGGCGGACAGGTATTTTTTATCCACAACCGAATCGAAAATTTAAAAGAAGTTGCGGGTATGATTCAACGATTGGTTCCTGATGCTAAAATTGGCATTGGTCACGGACAAATGGAAGGGAAAAAGTTGGAAGAAATCATGTTGAATTTTATCAATAATGAATTCGATGTATTGGTTTCTACCACCATTGTCGAAAGTGGCTTAGATGTGCCAAATGCCAATACCATTTTTATCAATAACGCCAATAATTTTGGTTTGAGCGACTTACACCAAATGAGAGGTAGAGTTGGCCGATCTAACAAAAAAGCCTTTTGTTATTTTATTACCCCCCCTTACCATATGATGACCGATGATGCTCGAAAAAGAATTCAAGCTCTAGAGTTACATTCTGAACTGGGAAGTGGTATTCACATTGCCATGAAAGATTTAGAAATTCGTGGTGCAGGAGATTTATTAGGTGGGGAACAAAGCGGGTTTATCAACGATATTGGTTTTGAAACTTATCAGAAAATTTTGAATGAAGCCATTGAAGAATTAAAGGAAAACGAGTTTAAAGATCTCTATCAATCGGATGACGATACGCCAAAAGATTATGTAAGAGAAGTGCAAATTGATACAGATTTTGAAATTTTATTTCCTGATGATTATATCAACAGCATTACAGAAAGGTTAAATTTATACAAAGAACTGAGTGAATTTACCAAAGAAGAAGAGTTGCAAAAATTTGCAGAAAAATTGGTAGATAGGTTTGGAGAAATTCCTGAAGAAGTAGAAAATTTACTCGATAGTGTTCGTATCAAATGGATAGCAAAAAAGCTTGGTTTAGAAAGAATTATCTTAAAACAAAAAAGAATGATAGGCTATTTTGTTTCTAACCAACAAAGTGATTATTATCAAAGTGAAACCTTTAGTTCCCTATTAAAGTACGTGCAAAGTAATAGTAAAATGTGCGTAATGAAAGAAAAGAAAACCAAAAAAGGTTTGCGCTTGTTAATTACATTTATCAAAATAGATACTGTAGCCAAAGCTTTAAAAACTTTGAAAGACATTTAGCATGGAAAACAAACATTCTAAACACCTCCTTTTATTATGTTTGGCTTCCTTTTTTATCAGCACCTCTGCCCCATTGGCAAAATATATCGATTTATTTCCCCCAATCATCATTTGGTGGCGTTGTGCTATAGCCATGGTTGTACTTTATTTTTATTGTCTCCTTCAAAAAAAGAGTTTGCGCATACATTCCAAAAAAGATGTTGGCACCTTTATCATTGGTGCTCTTTTTTTAGGAGCGCATTGGTTAACCTATTATTACGCTTTAAAGCTTTCTAATGTGGCAATTGGAATGCTATCTTTATACACTTTCCCAGTAATTACTGCACTTTTAGAACCTCTATTTATAAAAGTAAAACTCGACCCCATTCATATAGTGTTAGGTATACTGGTTTTGGTTGGAGTTTACATACTTGCTCCCGACTTCAATTTTGAAAACAACCAATTTAAAGGAGTAGTACTTGGCGTTGTTTCTGCAGTGCTTTATGCCATTAGAATTCTAATGTTAAAGCAACATATTACAAAATATGATGGATTGATGTTGATGTTTTATCAAGTTTTTATTTTGACCATTGTGATGTTTCCTGTTCTATTTTTAATGGATACTACCGGAACGCAAAATCAACTTCCTAGTCTTATGGTATTGGGTATAGTATCTACCGTTCTTGGGCATACGATGATGATACAAAGTTTTAAATATTTCTCCGTTAGTACTTCAAGTATTATTAGTAGTGCCCAACCCATTTACGGAATAATAATTGCATTCTTATTTTTAAACGAGACTCCTAATTGGCATACTTTTTTTGGTGGAGCACTCATTTTATCTACGGTAATAATTGAAGCAAAAAGATCGAGAAAAACTTACAATAAATAATCCAATCCTAACTATTTACTCGGTTAATTACCTGTTAATAAATTAGTGATTAAATAACCTCGACCCATTGAATTGGTATCTTTTTTTTTGTACTTTTTTAAAATAATTAGATGTAATTATTGCTTTACACTAAAAAAACAATCAATCTAACTTTAGATTGGCTTACCAAAAAAAAGTATTGTATGAAAAAAAACACCACAAAAAAAATCTTTGTTTTAGATACATCGGTTTTACTGTTTGACCATGACGCAATTACAAGTTTTGAAGAAAATAATGTTGCCATTCCTATTACGGTGCTAGAAGAATTAGACCAATTCAAAATAGGTAATGAAACTAAAAATTTTGAAGCACGCGAAGTCATTCGTTTTTTGGATAAACTTTCAGGAAATGATGGATTAAATCGCTGGATAAGCTTAGGAGAAAAAAGAGGAAACTTAAAAGTTATCATGAATTTTACCAAAGTGGTAAAAACAGATGCCGAAGAAATCTATGGCAATAGAAAAAACGACCACAGAATAATCAATACAGCTATTGCTTTGCAAAATGAAGAGAAGAATGCAACGGTTATTTTGATTACTAAAGACATTAATTTACGCTTAAAAGCCAAAGCTATTGGTTTATTATCAGAAGATTTCGAAACTGGCAAAGTAAAAAACATCAAAAAATTTACCGATGGCCTTCCCATAATCGACAATATTGATGCCGATATTATTCAAACCATATACCAAAAAACCAGAATCCGTGAAAACGGTATACTAGGCAAACAAAAATTAACCAATGGTTATTATGTTTTAAACAATTGCACCAATTCTGTATTGGCAAGATACAATGGCGAAACAGATCAGATAGAAAAAGTAGAAAAAAAATATGTGTTTGGTATCAAACCTAGAAACGCCGAACAAACTTTTGGATTAAACGCTTTGCTCAACGACGATATTAAACTTATTGCCTTAGAGGGCGTAGCAGGAACTGGAAAAACCCTTTTGGCTTTAGCATCGGCACTTGAACAAAAAAATAAATATGAACAAATAATTCTTGCTCGTCCAATTGTGCCGTTAAGCAACCGAGAAATAGGTTTTTTACCAGGAAGTGCTGACGATAAAATTTCTCCATACATGCAACCTTTATGGGATAATTTGGCGTTTATCAAAAACCAATTTAAAGCCAATGAAAGAAAAAGTAAAGTTTTACAAGAATTGGAAGATTCTGGTATGTTAACCATCACTGCTTTGGCTTTTATAAGAGGTAGAAGTTTAACCAATGCCATGTTTATTATTGACGAAGCGCAAAATTTAACACCACATGAGGTAAAAACAATTATTACCAGAGCTGGTGAAGGAACTAAGGTGATTTTTACTGGCGACATCAATCAAATTGATACGCCTTATATGGATGAACACAGTAACGGACTTACGTATTTAATAGATAGATTAAAAGGAAATGCCTTGTTTTCGCATATCAAACTAGAAAAAGGGGAACGTTCAGAATTGGCAAATTTAGCTAACCAAATGCTTTAATTTATTGCAAGTTTTGACAAAACTTGAGGCAAAACAGATGTGATATTTATCTGATTTTGCCTCATTTTATTTTTAATCTTGTTACATTTTTTCTTCTCAATCGTCTGTATTAAAAACAGAACCGATGAAAAAACTAATTTTATTAGCTGCCATAGTACTATTTAGCTCCTGCGCTACCAATACTTCCTTCCATTCCTTTTACCAAAAACACCAAAGCGAGTCTGATTTTTCATTAGGCTTAAACGCCTCATTGATACGCACTTTTTTAGATGAAGATGATATTGCCGAGATTAAACCCTTATTAAAAAAGGCCAAGCATGTTAGGGTTTTGGTTTTTGATGAAAATGCAGAAAATATGTCGAATAAATTTAACAAGTTTATCAAGCACTCTACTTTCGACAAACTAGTAAAAGTGAAAGATGATAATGACAAAATTAGCCTTTATACTTTAGAAGAAAAGGAAAAAATAAAAGAGGTAGTTGTAGAAATTAAATCGGATAGCGAACTGATTTTATTAGGCTTAAAAACCAACTTAACCCAAGACGATATTGCCAAAGTAATGCGTGACAATGCCATAAGTTTGAATTAAGTTAGCGCTACTTTTTTTATCATTTTATAATAACCGTTTGAAAAAATATTTTTCATACTGGCTCCCTGTACTTCTAAATTGCCCCTATAACAACTTATTCTTTTTAATTTCTAAGTTTGTTAGGTTCTCTAAATATAGGCGATTGAAATTTGCTTATTAATTGTACATTTGATAAAAATTTTAGTCATGATTAAACAATGCTTTCTTTTATTTATGCTACTTCCTTTTTTAGGAATTGCACAATTTCAAATCAAAGGAAAATTAGATAGTGAAAAAGAATTTACATGGATACTATTATATAAAATTGAAAACGGAAAACCAATTTATTTACAAAATGCAGAAGTAAATCAGGGAGCGTTTTCGTTTACATTAGACGCCTCTCAACCAGCAGGAATTTATAGGTTGTATTACGAATTAGAAAACCAACTATTTGTAGAGCTACTTTACAATAAAGAAAATATCAACTTTATTTTTTCGCCAGAAAATCCGTTAAAATCATTAAAAATAATAAGCTCTGATGAAAATAAAATTTATCAAAATTATTATAATGCCATAACACAAAAACAAAGAAAACTAGATTCGTTACAAGTGGCATATTTTCAAAGCACCGATGCCAAAACGGATAAAAAAATAAAAGAAAATTACTTAAAAATATATGATGATTTAGCCTTGACACAAACCACATTTGAAAAAGAAACCAACGGAATGTTGGCAAATCATTTGGTGCAAGTTGACCAATCTGTATCGCCAAAAACAATTATAAAATCACCCGAAGTTTACCTCTCAGAGGTTAAGAAACACTTTTTTGATTCTGTTGATTTTCAAGATCGTATATTGCTAAATTCTACCTATATCAACGATAAAATTATCGATTATATTTTTTACTTAAACCAAAGTAATGATCATGCCGAACTGGTGGCCATGCAAAAAGAATCGATTCAATATAGTTTAGATAAAATTGGCGACAACTACGCCTTTAAAAAAAATATAATTGAACAAATTATTAACGAGTATGTACAATTACAAAATGGTGTATTGGTAAATTATATGATTGAAAACCATTACCAAAAACTACCTAATAACCTTCAAGATAGCGCATTTGTTAGAGATGCAATTACCCAAGTAAAAACATCTATTGGACAAAAAGCACCAAATATTACTTGGAGTGAAAATGGCGAAGAAAAGAGTTTGTATGGTTTATCTAGTACGGAGTATTACGCAATTGTGTTTTTTAGCTCTACTTGTAGTCATTGCCAAGTTGAAATTCCACAGTTTTACAATTTTATTAAAAACCTTTCTAATATTCAAGTGATTGCTATTGGCTTAGAAGATGAAAAAACGACTTGGGAAAACATGGTAAAAGACTTTCCTAAATTTATCAATGTTTTGGATTTAGACAAATGGGATAGTCCAAGAGCAGATGCTTATGGTGTCACAGCAATTCCAACTTATTTTATTTTAGACAAAGACAAAAATATTATTGCAAAACCAGAAGATTTTCCATCTCTTAAAGCCCTATTTACCCAAGAATAACTACCGTTACTGTTTATAAAACTTTTCTTGGTGTAATTTGGCATAGGCTTGAAGTTTGTTAGAAATTTCAGGATAGTGCTCTAAAACATTTTTAGTTTCGTAAGCATCGTGTTCCATATCAAACAAAGACAAGGGTATCTCTACATTTTTATAGGTTCCTGCAGCTCCATCGTTTCCAGGTTTATCCAGCGTTCTATAATCGTGATCCAAATGTAATTTCCATTTTCCATCACCACTCATCACACTTTCAAAGTGTTTTCCTGTAGAAAAAGCATAATAATTATGTGGGTTTTTAGCATCTGGATTTCCAGAAATAATATCCCAAACATTTTTCCCATCAATTTCTGTTTCTGGCAATCTTACTCCTGTTAATCTGCATAGTGTAGGCAACAAATCAATGGAAACAAACATTTGATTAGACTTGCTTTTTGCTTTTATTTGCTTTGGATATTTAATAATACAGGCCGATCTGGTTCCTCCTTCAAAAGAGGTTGCTTTCGCTTCGCGAAAAGGTGTTTTCCCTGCATGATTACCATAAGCAATCCATGGCCCATTATCGGAGGTAAAAATGACTATGGTATTTTCTTCCAACCCATTTTTTTGTAAAGCATCTGTAATCTGTCCAACCGACCAATCTAACTCCATGGTAACGTCAGCATACAATCCTTTACCAGATTTTCCTTCAAATGCTTCACTAGCAAAAATGGGAACATGCGGCATAGAATGTGGTACATATAACAAAAAAGGATCTTTATGGTTTCTGTTGATAAAATCTACAGCGTGTTCTGTATACCATTTGGTAAGGTTCTTTTGTTCGGCATAACCAACATCTTCAATGCTAACTTTTCCATTCTCCCAAAATTTGATTGGAAACTTTCCCCAATATTCAGGGTTTTCTGGATGGTGTTTCCACATATCATTAGAATACATCAAACCACAAGACTCGTCAAAACCTCGAGCATCTGGTCGCGTTTCCGGCTGGTCTCCACAATGCCACTTACCAAAAATTGCTGTTTTATACCCTCCTTTTTTAAATACCTCTCCCATGGTAGGAAAATTAGTTTCTAAACCTCTTTCGTTTGGACCATGCGCTCCAAATACTTTTGTTCTCCCTGGATAACAACCCGTTAACAATGCAGAACGCGAGGCTGAACAAATGGCTTGAGGTACATGAAAATTGGTAAATACAGTGCCTTCATCTGCTAATTTTTGCACATTTGGTGTGGGTATGTCTACCGCCGCAAAAGGACTAAAATCTGCATAACCCGAATCGTCTAAAAATACAATTACAATATTTGGTTTTTTAACCTCATTTAAAACCGAGGCAGTACTTTCTTTATTGCTAGAAGATTTGCATGAAATAAGCATAAAGCCTACAGCTAAAGTGATGATTTTAAATAATCGTTTGAATTTCATATGGTAATTTTTTACTGAATTTTATTAAAAATGAAAAAAGGCATCTTCCAAATGTTCTAATTGTACTCCTTGTTTATTTTTTACAATGGCAATAATATCAAACCTAACCTCCACATCTAAATCATTCGCCTCCACATAATAATCTATGGCTTTGGTCAAAAGTTTTATTTTTTTGCTTTGCACTGCATCTTGAGGGTCGCCAAATGCCAAAGTCGATCGCGTTTTTACTTCTATTACAGCTAAGGTGTTTTTAATTTGTGCAATAATATCTACCTCTGCTTTTTGATAATACCAATTTCTTTCTAAAATGGCATATCCTTTTTTGATTAAAAAATCTGTGGCCAACTGCTCCCCTTCTTTTCCAAGTTGATTGTGTTGTGCCATTTTATAATTTATCTAAAAGAAATTTTTGATTTTTTATTGCCAACTTTTAAGTCGACATAAGCTCCTAAAATCAAGGCTCTATTGTCTTCAATATGCCCTGCAGGAAAATTAAAAACTACCGGAAAATCATAATCGGCTACAGCCTCTAAAACAATATCTTCTAGCGTTTTGCCAAAGGAGTTCCCTTCGTTTTTTTTCAGTCTAAAATCGCCTACAATCAAGCCTTTACAGCCTTTAAAATAATTGGCTCTTTTTAAGCTAATCATCATTCTATCAATATGATACAATGCCTCGCCCACATCTTCAATAAATAATATTTTGCCATTCATGTTTAAAGAAGTTTCAGAACCCAACATGCTGTAAACTATTGATAAATTTCCTCCAACCAATTGGCCAATAGTTTCTCCTTTTCTATTAAATTCAGAAGAAGGAATTTTGTATTGTAGCTTTTTACCAAACAAAGCTTTATGTAGAGTTACTATAGATTCTCTCTGTACAGGATCTTCTAGGGTTAAGGTTAATGGCATTTGCCCATGAATGGTTTCATAACCCAACTCATGCACTTTGTTATGTAAAACTGTAATATCCGAATATCCAATAATCCATTTTGGTTGGTCTAAAAATCGATCAAAATTTAATTTATCTATAATTCTAACTGCTCCATAGCCGCCTCTGGCACACCAAATGGCTTTAATACTAGGATTATCTAAAGCTTTTTGTAAATCTTCTATTCTTTCCGCATCTGTTCCTGCAAAGGTATGATCCTGTGCCAACAAATGGTTGCCAAAAAACACTACCAAACCCCAATGATTTGCCAGTTCTATACCCGCATCTACTGATTTTTTATCACTAACTTTCCCAGCAGGAGAGAGTATGATTATGGTATCTCCCTTTTTTAAGTTTGGTGGTTTTACCAAATCTCTTGTTACTGCAATGGCTTGATTATCTTGCGAAAAAATTGTTCCACAGTATAAAAAAGCGAAAATAATAATAACCTTTGGCCTTAATTTTTGAAGCATCTTTTTTTGGTGTTTTGGTAAAAGTAAATAAATAAAATTAATGTTTAAAAATTGACATTGTAGTATTTGATAATTTTAAAAATATAAAATGTCATGTTTTCCCTTTTTGTTACTTTTGTAGCCTTAAAACCATTTGCATGCAAAATCCAAAACGATACACCATTACAGCAGCTTTACCTTATACCAATGGACCAGTTCATATAGGTCATTTAGCTGGTGTTTATATTCCTGCAGACATCTATGCCCGTTACTTAAGATTAAATGAAAAGGATGTTTTATTTGTATGCGGATCGGATGAGCATGGTGTACCAATTACCATTAAGGCCAAAAAAGAAGGTATTACCCCACAGCAAGTGGTAGATAAATACCACGAGATTATCAAAACTTCGTTTAAAGATTTTGGAATTAGTTTTGACAACTATTCCAGAACTTCGGCTAAAATACATCATGAAACAGCTTCTGAGTTTTTTAAAAATCTTTATAAAAATGGTAAATTTGAAGAAGAAACCACGGCACAATTGTACGATGCAGAGGCCCATCAGTTTTTGGCGGATAGATTTGTAGTGGGAACCTGTCCGAAATGTGGGTTTGAAGAAAGTTATGGCGACCAATGTGAAAATTGTGGAACGAGCCATAATGCTACCGATTTAATCCATCCAAAATCTGCCATTACCGGAAATACGCCATCGTTAAAAGAAACCAAACATTGGTACTTGCCTTTAAATGAATATGAAACTTGGTTAAAAGAGTGGATTTTAAAAGACCATAAAGCAGATTGGAAAACTAATGTACTTGGACAAGTAAAATCGTGGACAGATGATGGTTTAAAAGCAAGGGCGGTAACGCGAGATTTAGATTGGGGAATACCCGTACCCGTTGCAGGTGGCGAAGGCAAAGTTTTATATGTTTGGTTTGATGCACCTATTGGTTATATTTCCTCTACCAAGGAGTGGGCTAAACGCGAAGGCAAAGATTGGGAACCTTATTGGAAAGATAGAAACACCAAATTATTACATTTTATTGGAAAGGATAATATTGTTTTTCACTGTATTATTTTTCCTAGTATGCTTAAGGCAGATGGCACTTATATTTTACCAGACAATGTACCCGCCAATGAGTTTTTAAACTTAGAAGGCAACAAAATTTCTACTTCCAAAAACTGGGCCGTTTGGTTGCATGAATATTTACAAGAATTTCCAGAAAAGCAAGATGTTTTACGTTATGTTTTAACTGCCAACGCACCAGAAACTAAGGACAATGATTTTACTTGGAAAGATTTTCAGGCTAGAAACAACAATGAATTGGTGGCCATTTTTGGTAACTTTATCAATCGTGTGGTAGTGCTTACCAATAAATATTATGACGGAGTTGTACCTAAAGCGAATACTTTCACTACAGTGGATGAAGAAACTTTAGCACAATTACAAAAATATCCAACCATTATTGCAAGTTCAATAGAAAGGTATCGTTTTAGAGAAGCTTTATCAGAGTTGATGAATTTAGCTAGGTTGGGTAATAAATATTTGGCGGATGAGGAACCTTGGAAACAGGTTAAAACCGATCCAGAAAGGGTGCAAACCATTATGTTTGTCGCTCTTCAAATTGCCTCAGCTCTCGCAATTTTATGCGAACCTTTTTTACCATTTACCAGTAAAAAATTAAAATCCATTTTAAATTTTTCTAGTTTAGAAAAACAAAATTCTTGGCAAGAGGTAACTATTGATAAAGTTTTACTTCCTGAAAATCATCAAATTGGAAAAGCTGAATTGCTTTTTGCAAAAATTGAAGACAAGGATATACAAGTGCAATTAGATAAACTAGAAGCTACCAAAGAAAGCAATAAAACATTTGTACCAGAACCTATAAAAGAAACTATTTCTTTTGAAGATTTTACCAAATTAGATATTAGAATTGGCACCATTTTAGAAGCGGTAAAAATTCCGAAAACTAAAAAACTACTCCAACTTAAAGTAGATGTAGGCATAGATACCAGAACCATTGTAAGCGGCATTGCCGAAAGTTTTAAACC
>JAUIAA010000304.1 GCA_030425715.1 Bacteroidia bacterium
TCCAAACAAATTGCTTTTTTCAACTGTTGCACTACTGGTATAGGCATGTTTATTTGAAATTAATGACCAATCTGTAAAATTGTTTTCGTCATCGTATATATAGAATGGAAATTTACAATTGTCTTGCGAAAAATCTAAATCATCATTTGATCTCGATAATTGAATATTTAAATTTTGGTTCAAAAAAAAAGCCAATCGGTAATCTTCTAAAGTAGAGTGAATTCCTATAAGCGTATAGTCGTGTTCATACTCAAAATCAAAGGCTAAAAATTTAGACAAAACTCAAATAAAATTTAGTATTAAAAAACATACAAAAATAAAGATACTTTTGCATTTAAGTACTAATAAATACAAAAACGTTGCATAAAATTTATTCAATTGGTCAAATTGCTTAAATATATTGCAATGTTTGATTTAAGGGTTAATCTGGTTTTGATTTTTATAATAGGCACGTTTAGAAGCAATTTCTTCGGCCTTTTTTTTAGAAGTAGCTCTGCCTTTGGCAACTAATTCATTATTGATTAACAATTTTACACTAAAGTGCTTGTGTGAATCATTACCCGTATCTTCATAAATTTGATAACGAATTTTGTATTTATTTTTTTGACACCATTCAATTAATACACTCTTGTAACTGGTAATTTTACCTTCAAGTCTTTCAATATCTACATAAGGTTCAATAACATTTCTGTAAATAAATTTTTCGCAAAAATTATAGCCTTTATCTAAGTGAATTGCTCCAATAAGGGATTCAAATAAATTACCAAAAATATTATCTCCAAAATTTTGATTAGGAATGTTACTTTGCACAAATTTTTTTAGACTAAGGTCTTTGCCTAATTCGTTTAAATGTTCTCTGCTTACTATTTTTGAGCGCATTTGTGTGAGGGTACCCTCATCAGCATTTGGCATTTTTTTAAAAAGATAATTAGCAATTACAGATCCTAGAATAGCATCTCCTAAAAATTCTAGTCTTTCGTAGTTTATAGAATGACCTTCAGCATCTGATTTTTTTAAAGAACTATGGGTAAAGGCTTCTTTAAAATAGGAAATATTTTTAGGGTTATACCCCAAAATACTTTTCATCATCATAAAAAAGGCCTCATCCTTTTGGGAATGAGAACTTGTTATTTTACGAATGAAATTCATTTAAATGGGCTTAGTCTATTTTTTTAAATAATACACAAGCATTATGACCACCAAAACCAAAAGTATTACTCATGGCTATTTTAACTTCTCTTTTTTGAGCTTTGTTAAAGGTAAGATTTAATTTCTGATCTATTTGATCATCATCAGTAAAATGATTAATCGTAGGTGGGACGGTTGCATTTTTTATTGCTAAAATAGAAGCTATAGCCTCAATAGCACCAGCAGCACCTAATAAATGACCAGTCATTGATTTGGTAGAATTGATATTTAATTTGTAGGCATGTTCACCAAAAACAGCTTGAATTGCTTTTAACTCAGCTACGTCACCAAGCGGTGTTGAAGTTCCGTGCATATTTACCGCATCAACTTCTCCAGGCGCAATTCCTGCGTTTTGTAAACAATTGATCATTACATTTTTAGCACCTAATCCTTCCGGATGTGGAGCTGTAATATGATGTGCGTCTGCAGAAAGGCCTCCGCCAATAATTTCGGCATAAATTTTTGCACCTCTAGCTTTAGCGTGCCCATATTCTTCTAAAATTAAAGCACCAGCACCTTCACCTAATACAAATCCATCTCTTTCTTTGTCAAAAGGGCGAGATGCAGTTTTAGGATCATCGTTTCTGGTAGATAAAGCATGCATGGCATTAAAGCCACCCATTCCGGCAATGGTTACTGCGGCTTCTGATCCTCCAGTTACAAATGCATCGGCTTGACCCAAACGGATATAGTTAAATGCATCAATAATTGCGTTTGCAGAAGAAGCACAAGCTGAAACTGTAGTAAAGTTAGGCCCCTGTAAATTGTGTTTGATAGAAATTTGCCCTGGAGCAATATCTGCTATCATTTTTGGAATAAAAAATGGGTTAAATCTAGGTGTGCCATCGCCTTGGGCATAGTTGAGAACCTCATTTTGAAAAGTTTCTAAACCTCCAATTCCAGCACCCCAAATTACACCAATTCTAGTTGGATCTTCTTTTTCTAAATTCAACCTTGAATCTGCAATTGCTTCATCAGCAACCACCATGGCATATTGCGTAAACCTATCCATTTTGCGAGCTTCTTTTCTATCGATAAAATCAGTAGCGTTAAAGTTTTTAAGCTCACAAGCAAATTGTGTTTT
>JAUIAA010000305.1 GCA_030425715.1 Bacteroidia bacterium
TGCAGAGGCAAGTAGTAAAGTGCCCAAAAGTGGAGGTGCTTATGCCATTATTGAAGCTGCTTTTGGTAAGTATGTTGGTTTTATCACTTCTATATTTTTTGTATGTTCGGCAATTACTGCCGATGCTGCTGTAGCTAATGCCTTGGTTAATATTGTAGCAAATTTTTTGCCTTTTTTTGGTTATCCGTTGGGTAGGGTATTGTTTTTTGCTATTGTTTTTGGAATTTTTGGTTTGATCAATATTATTGGTGTGAAAAGTGGACTTCGTATCGTAATTTTTTTAACCTTGTCTAAATTAATTCCTTTGCTGTTATTGGTTAGTGTAGGTTGGACAGTCGTTGATTTTAATTTTTTAGCAATAAGTACTAGTCCTTCATTTATTGATATAGGTAGTACCTCGTTGTTGTTGTTTTTTGCTTTTCAAGGAGCAGAATCTGGTTTAACCGTTGGTGGAGAAGTGAAAAATCCAAATAAGAATATACCAAAGGGAATTTTTATTGCTATTACTGCTATTCTATGTTTATATATTTTAATTCAAACTGTTTCACTAGGTGTTCTAGGGCCTAGTCTTTCCAATTTTAAAGAGAATCCTTTAAGTGAAGTTGCTAAGCATATTTTTGGTCCAATAGGTTTTTCTATCATGACCATAGCCGCAGCAATATCGATGACCGGAAATTTAAGTAGTGAGGCATTTAGTATGCCAAGGGTTTTATTTGGCGCAGCTAAAGATGGGGTATTACCAGTTAAACAATTGGCAAAAATTCATAAAAAATTTAAAACACCCTATGTAGCTATTGGAGTTTATGTGCTTATTGCATTTACTTTTGCTTCTATTGGTGGGTTTAAAACTTTAGCAATAATTTCTAGTGCCAGTATGCTATTTATCTACCTTGGCGTGGCAATTTCAGTAATCAAACTAAAAGGGTCGATGCCACATCAACAAAAATACTTTCAAATCCCAGGAGGTTTGGTTATTCCTATCCTAACTATTCTTGTTGTAATTTGGTTTTTATCTAACCTTAGCAAACAAGAATGGACGGGAATTTTGATATTTGTAACTTTGATTAGTGCAATTTACTTTGCAATCAAACTATTTGGTAAAAAGCAATAAAAAAACCCATCAAATTTTGATGGGCTTGTTTGTTATATATCTTCAAAATTTAAATCGGTAAAACTTTCTGTAGATTTATTTTCTACCTCAGTTCCGTTTTGCTCTTCCGAAGGTTTTTGGTAATCTTTTTGGTGACGTTCACTAATTACTTCTTCACCTTTTTCGTTTAAAATAAAATCTGTAGATTTTTTCAAGATCTCGTTAAACTCGCTAAAATCTTCTTTATACAAATAGATTTTATTGTAGTGAAAAGAGCCATCATCATGTGTAAACTTTTTACTTTCTGTAATAGTTAAATAATAGTCGCCAGCTTTTGTTTCTCTTACATCAAAAAAATAGGTTCTTCTTCCTGCCCTTAAAACTTGAGAAAATATTTCTTCCTGATCAATTAAACCTTTTTCGTTCATACTATTTTAATTTATATTTAATGAATTTATCAGACAAATCTATAAAATTAAATTATTTATGCAACATTTATTTTTACAGATTTGACGCAAGTTATTCATGACTTGTTAATTTCTCTTCAAGTTGTTGATGGTAAATGTTTTGGTAATATCCAGATTGGTTTACAAGTTCATTATGCGTACCTGATTGGATGATTTTTCCTTTGTCTAAAACAATTATTTTATCGGCATTTTTTACAGATGAAGTTCTGTGACTAATAATAATCGAGGTTTTTCCTTGTGAAGCTTTATTTAAATTATTGAGAATAACTTCTTCTGTCTCCGTATCAACAGCCGATAAACAATCGTCAAAAATTAAAATTTCAGGATTGGCAATTAAGGCTCTCGCAATAGAAACTCGTTGTTTTTGCCCGCCAGATAAGGTAACTCCTCGCTCACCAACAAGGGTTTCGTATTTTTCTTTAAATTTGATAATATTATGGTGTATATAGGCAGATTTTGCTGCTTGTATTACTTCTTCATCTGTAGCATTTTCTTTTCCAATTTTTATATTGTTTTTAATAGAGTCAGAAAATAAAAAAGCATCCTGAGGCACAAAACCAATACTACTTCTTAAGCTTTCTAAGTTGATGTTTTTTATAGGTTTTCCATCTATTAAAATTTCTCCATCAGTAGTGTCATAAAGTCTTGCTATCAAACTAGCAATGGTAGATTTACCAGATCCCGTTTTTCCTAAAAT
>JAUIAA010000306.1 GCA_030425715.1 Bacteroidia bacterium
TTAAAGATTTTGATATCACCAAATTAAACGATTATATCGATTGGTCGCCATTTTTTAGAAGTTGGGATTTACACGGAAAATATCCAGATATTTTAACCGATAGTGTTGTTGGCAAACAAGCTACAGAATTGTTTAAAGACGCTAAAGTCTTGCTTCAAAAAGTATTTGACGAAAAACTACTGAAAGCTAAAGCGGTTTTTGGATTGTTTCCTGCAAATACTGTAAATGATGATATTGAGTTATCGACTGCACTCGAACAGACAAACGAACCGTCACCTCGAGCGGAGTCGAGAGGTCTCACAAAATTCCTAACCTTACGTCAGCAACTAAAAAAACGCGAAGGCGTTCCAAATTTCGCATTAGCCGATTTTATCGCACCAAAAGAAACAGGAGTTCAGGATTATATGGGTTGCTTTTGTGTAAGTACAGGTTTTGGAACAGAATCTTTAGCGAAAGAATTTGAAAAAAATCATGACGATTATAATGCTATTATGATTAAAGCGCTTGCAGATCGTTTGGCAGAAGCATTTGCAGAATATTTACATAAAGAAGTAAGAACAAATTACTGGAATTATGCGCAAGACGAAAGTTTAACAAACGAAGATTTAATTAAAGAAAATTACAAAGGCATTCGTCCGGCTCCAGGCTATCCAGCGTGTCCAGATCATTTGGAAAAAAAGACAATCTGGGAATTGTTGAAAGTAAAAGAAAACATTGGAGTTGAACTTACAGAAAGTTTGGCCATGTGGCCAGCAGCCAGTGTTAGTGGATACTATTTTGCAAATCCGGAAGCAAAATATTTTGGATTAGGTAAAATTAATCAAGATCAACTAAAAGATTATGCCATACGAAGAGGTATTACAGAAGCCGAAGCAGAAAAATGGTTAAGTCCTAATTTAGCAGATTAAATATGAAAGTAACAGAGCACATAAAAAACGCCAACGGAAACACTTTGTTTTCATTCGAGATTTTACCACCTTTAAAAGGACAAAACGTGCAATCCATATTCGATAATATCGATCCGTTAATGGAATTTAAACCACCATTTATTGATGTAACCTATCATCGTGAAGAATATGTGTATAAAGAGCTAGACAATGGTTTGCTGCAAAAAAAGGTGGTTAAAAAAAGACCTGGGACGGTTGGAATTTGTGCAGCCATTCAAAATAAATATCGCGTAGATGCCATTCCGCATATTTTGTGTGGTGGATTTACAAAAGAAGATACCGAAAACTTTTTGATAGATTTAGACTTTTTGGGGATTGACAATGTCATGGCCTTACGTGGTGATGCCGTAAAAACCGAAACCTATTTTAAAGCTGAAAAAGAAGGGCATCATTATGCAAGTGAATTGGTGACCCAAATTTCAGATTTGAACAAAGGCACCTATTTGGATGAAGACCTGCTTAATTCATCTTGTACAAATTTCTGCGTTGGCGTTGCAGCTTATCCAGAAAAGCACATGGAAGCTCCAAGTTTGGATAGCGATATTCATTTCTTGAAAAAGAAAATAAAATATGGCGCTGAATATATTGTGACTCAAATGTTTTTCGACAACCAGAAGTATTTTGATTTTGTGGACAAATGCAGAAAAGAAGGTATAAAAGTGCCAATAATTCCAGGGTTAAAGCCTATTGCAACCAAAAAACAACTCAATTTAATCCCTCATCGTTTTCATGTGGATTTACCAGAAGAATTAATTTTAGAGGTTGTGAA
This sequence comes from Bacteroidia bacterium, assembly GCA_030425715.1. GTDB lineage: Bacteria > Bacteroidota > Bacteroidia > Flavobacteriales > Flavobacteriaceae > Lutimonas. The sequence goes on from JAUIAA010000306.1 coordinate 1,717, forward strand.
ATGTAAAGACAATGAACAGGTAAAACAATTGGGCATTGAGTGGTGTGTCCAGCAATCCAAAGAACTACAAAAAGCAGGAATTCCTGTGCTTCATTACTATTCCATGGGGAAAAGTGACAATATAAAAGCCATAGCATCGCAGGTATTTTAAATATTCTACTATTTTTGCTTCACAAATAATATAAATGAGGCAATTACTAACCTGCTTGATGTGTCTGTGTTTTGCATTTGGTTTTTCGCAAGAGAAGCAAAGCAAATCCTATTTTGATATTAATTATTTTACTGGCAACATTGCCTTGCACAATAATGATATTCTTCATTTAATACACGGACATCCAGAGGGTGTTATCCTGAGTTGGAACAAAAAAACCTTTGGTGAGAAAGATTGGGAACAACGCTATGGCTATCCAGATTGGGGTCTCTCCTTTGCATATCAAGATTTAAAAAACGATGTTTTGGGCAATAATTATTCCCTTTATGCCCATTATAATTTTTATTTTTTAAAACGGAATTTAATGTTGCGTA
>JAUIAA010000307.1 GCA_030425715.1 Bacteroidia bacterium
TTTTAGCTTTTCAAAATAGAAAAAGCCTTAACTATTTCCTTTCAAATTTTGTAAGTTTGTGTCATAAGGTTGATTTACAATATGAAAAAAAGTGTAGCCATTATTATGGGAGGTTATTCCTCTGAAAAAGACATTTCTATACAAAGTGGAAATGTAGTTTTTAAAAATTTAGACAAGGAAAAATATGATGTGTACCGTGTTTATATTTTAAAAGACAAATGGGTTTATGTAGATGAAAACAACAATGAACATCCAATCAATGTACAAGATTTTACTACCACTGTTAATGGCTATAAAATAAAATTTGATTGTGTCTTTAATGCCATTCACGGGCATCCTGGTGAAGACGGAACCATACTGGCTTATTTTCAGTTGCTAAATATACCGCATACCTCTGCTCCTTTTTACCAAATGGCAGTTACTTTTAATAAAAGAGATACCTTGAGTTTTTTAAGAGCCTATGATATTGCCATGGCAAATTCGGTTTACCTCAATAAAGGAGATTACATCCACGAAAGTGATATCTTAAAAAAAGTTGGCCTACCCTGTTTTGTAAAACCAAATAGAGGTGGTTCTAGTTTTGGTGTGAGCAAGGTTTATAAAACGGAAGAGCTTAAACTAGCGATAGAAAAAGCGTTTAAAGAAGATAATCAAATTTTAATTGAGCAGTTTTTAGATGGCATAGAAATATCGGTTGGTGTGATTGAATTTAAAGGAAAAATTAAAGTTTTACCAACTACCGAAATAGTGAGTGAAAATGATTTTTTCGACTTTGATGCGAAATATTTGGGTAAATCTCAAGAAATTACTCCTGCAAGAATATCAGCGCAACAACAAAAAAATGTAAATAACGCAGCTGAGAAAATTTATAAATCACTAAATTTAAGCGGACTATCAAGAGCTGATTTTATTATTGTTAGTGATATTCCTTATTTTATTGAAATGAATATGGTACCAGGTATCACTACCGAAAGTATTTTACCCAAACAAGCTAGAGAAGCTGGTATTAGCTTACAAGAACTTTTTGGTGCCACTATAGAAGCCGCAATTGCTAAATAAAAATTTTATCCAATGAAAAGAGCTGTTTTTCCAGGATCCTTTGATCCGTTAACTTTAGGACATAAAGATATTATTGATAGAGCTTTGCCTCTTTTTGATGAAATTATCATTGCCATTGGAACAAATTCATCTAAAAAATATATGTTTTCTTTAGAACAACGTAAGAGTTTTATTGCCAAAACTTTTGCTAATGAATCTAAAATAAAAGTGGATACTTACAAGGGGCTAACCATTAATTATTGTAAAAAAGTAAATAGTCAGTTTATTTTAAGAGGTTTGCGAAACCCTGCCGATTTTGAGTTTGAAAAAGCCATAGCACAAACCAATAGAACCATTTCCGAAATAGAAACAGTATTTTTATTAACTAGTGCCAGTACATCATTTATTAGTTCTAGTATTGTACGAGATATTTTACAAAATGGTGGCGATGTTAGTTTGTTAGTGCCTAAAGCGGTAATTATTTAATATGCGATTTTCAAAAATATTTTTTTGTTGTGTTACACTTTTGTGGAATTTTGTTCTAGTTGCTCAAAATTTTGAAACTAAATTTGAACTATCTAAGGGAACCAATACGGCAACCTATCAAGAAACTATTGATTTTTACGAGGCTTTAGCGAATCATTTTCAAGAAATTGACATGCAAGAATTTGGCATGACAGATGCTGGTAAACCTTTACATATCATCACTTACAATCCCGATAAAGAATTTAAATTTGAGAATATTAGAAGAAACAAACGTATTTTACTGATTAACAACGGTATTCATCCTGGAGAAAGCGATGGAATCGATGCAACTATGATGCTTTTTAGGGATTTAGCACAAGGGAAAACTCCAAGTCCAAAAAATACTGTTATCGCCACCATTCCCATATATAATATTGGCGGGAGTTTAGCTAGAAATAGTACAAGTCGTACCAATCAAAACGGACCAGAATCTTATGGCTTTAGAGGCAACGCTCGTAATTATGATCTAAACAGAGACTTTATCAAAGCCGATACCAAAAATGCACAAACTTTTGCGAAAATTTTTCATACCCTACAACCAGATGTTTTTATAGATAACCATGTAAGTAATGGCGCCGATTACCAATATACTTTAACCCATTTATTTACACAACACAATAAATTAGGAGGAGATTTAGGAACATTTATCCACCTAACCATGATGCCA
>JAUIAA010000308.1 GCA_030425715.1 Bacteroidia bacterium
GGAGTTTCTCCCAATTCTTTTAAAACTTTACGAAACTCTTCATAAGAACCGTCGTATAAAAAACGTAAAGTTCTTCCTCTAGAAGTGGTATTGTCTATTACCTCAGCAACCAATCCGCTATCTTCGCCAAAAAACAATTTGTTTCCTATTCTAATTTTTCTAGCAGGATCTACCAATACATCCCATAATCTACTTTCGGCATTCAATTCTCTTAACAAAAAAACCTCAATTCTAGCACCTGTTTTTTCTTTGTTACCAAATAACCTTGCCGGAAACACTTTGGTATTGTTAAATACCATGATATCACCATCGTCAAAATAGTTATCTAAATCTTTAAAAAGTTTGTGCTCAATAGTTTCGTCTTTTCTATTGATTACCATTAATTTTGCTTCATCTCTTAATTCCGAAGGATATTCTGCTAATAACTCATCGGGTAAAGTGTAGCCAAAGTGGGATAATTTCATTAATCGCTGTTTTTAATTGGTTATAGTTTCGCTTAAAGCGGATGCAAATATACAATCTCAAATTACCCTTTGTCAAGTGATTTGACAATTAAATTCCTTTTTTTACAGAAAAGCCATAAATATTTTTGGAATGAGTATCTTTACGCAAAATTTTTAGCATGCCAAAAAAAGTCATTCCATACAAAACATCTAGTTTGGGTAAAAAGGAACAGGTTACACAAATGTTTGACAAAGTTTCTTCTAATTATGACTTTTTAAATCGCGTTTTAACCTTTGGTATTGATATTAGCTGGCGTAAAAAAGTGGTGCAAATGGTACAGAGCCAGCATGCCAAAAATGTATTAGATATTGCTACCGGAACAGGTGATTTAGCCATAATGTTGGCACAAAGTGGTACCGATAAAGTTACTGGTTTAGATATCTCTGAAGGGATGTTAAATGTGGGAAAACAAAAAGTAATTGCTGCCAATTTAGAAGATAAGGTAAGTATGGTAATTGGCGATTCAGAAAATTTGCCTTTTGCAAACGATACTTTTGATGCAGTAACTGTTGGGTTTGGAGTTAGAAATTTTGAAGATTTAGAAAAAGGATTACAAGAAATTTATAGGGTTATAAAGCCAAAAGGAACTTTTGTAGTATTAGAAACTTCTCAACCTACCAAATTCCCCATGAAACAAGGCTATGTTTTTTATTCAAAATATATCATCCCAACCATTGGAAAAATGTTTTCAAAAGACAAAAATGCCTACAATTATTTACCAGAATCAGCAGCAGTTTTTCCTTTTGGTGAGGCATTCAACAATATTTTATTAAAAATAGGGTTTAAGAACTCCAAGGTGTACCCACAAACATTTGGATCGGCAACCATTTATCAAGCATTTAAATAAAAATGAAAAAATTTATCTATTTATATCTTATTCTTTTTGTAGGTGGTAGCCACTTGGCTTTTGCGCAAAAAGAACGTATAGAATACCTGCCAAATTTTGACAAACGAAAGCTACATTTTGGTTACTATTTAGGGCTCAATTCTAGCAGCTATAAATTTAACTATTGGGACCAAAGTGGGCAGGATCCTAATTCGCCTGTAAATCCTACCACCGATAGAGATATGTTTATCTCTCAAAGTAGTGGATTTGGCTTTAGCCTAGGTTTTGTAGTAGATTTAAAATTACACAACAATATTAACTTACGCTTTGAACCCGGCTTAATTAGCAATAGTAATGAGCTTACTTTTATAGATGATAATTCTGCCAACACACCCGGGTATATTGGTACGTCAGACCCTGTTAGAAAAGTAAACGGCACCTATATGCATTTACCATTGCTTTTAAAGTTTAGTACCAATCGAATGAACAATATAAGACCTTATGTTATTGGAGGGGTTTCTTACGATTATAACTTTTCGAGTAATGAAAACAGTATTGAAGACAACTATGATGGGGAGTTTAGAATGACTACCAGTAACTTTATGTACGAAGTTGGTATTGGTGTAGATTTTTATTTGTATTTCTTTAAATTTTCGCCCTCAATTCGTGGTGTTTTTGCCATTAACGATCAAATTATAAATGACATCAATAGCAATCCTCCATACTCTAGTCCTTGGACAGGCCCAGTAGAAAGTATGCGTATGCGAGGGGTTTTTCTTAACTTGACTTTTGAGTAAAATTATGCTTATACTCTAAAAACTGTAACAAGAGCTATATTCTATTTTTCTGTTTTTGCATAAAAGAATCGCTATTTTCTTTTGCAGTAAT
>JAUIAA010000016.1 GCA_030425715.1 Bacteroidia bacterium
AGGTGCCGTTACAAAAGTAACTACTACAAATGCCATCACGAGTCTTATTAACTTAGTCATAAGCCTCCTCCTTTTTTATATCATCATTGATATCTTTCTTATTCCAGATATTAGTTATGTAGACGTTAAAGACAAGTCAAAGTTCCTCTATTCAAGTAACTATAAAGCCATGTCATAGCTTGCTTTTTCAATATTTTTATTTTTTTGGTGATTAATTTGATTGTATTCTAAAACTGCATTTTCAAATTCACCTTTTTCTTTTTGAATTAATTCAAATAACTCGCCATAATCTTCATTATGCATATAGCGTATCTCTATTATTATTCCAAAATTAACTTCAGAATGATTAGAAGATACTGATCTTCTTACTAACTCTTTTTCAGCATCTTCTGCAGTAAATTCGCCCATAAAAGCCCAAGGATTATTTGGGTCATTTGCCATTTCTCTAGAGTCTTTTATTAGTTTTTCTAAATCTTTATTACTATTAACTATCTCACCTTGAATTGTATATCCTATAAATATTGTTTTTAAAGAATCTTGAAAAACTCTATAAATATCTCGTGAATATCCGTAGTCTTTAAAGCCTTTTTTGCGAATACCATTTATTCTAAATCCTCCTAACTCAAATGTAGTTTGATACCCAATGCTGTTTTTGCTTTTTTGGAATGGCAAGTTTAACACTTCTTGAGGGTACTTTTTTTTGAATACTTTTAATAAGTTTTTAATTGTAGTTCTATTGTTCCTTAATAGATTACTAGATGAATTGTTATCTAATTGACTAGTGGAAACTTTACGAACATTATTATAAGTTAAAAGTATTTGTTTACTTCGTTGATTAACTTTAAAGTCAATTCTATTATCATTGAGTTTAATAGTGAACATTCCTTTATCAAATGGGCTTGAATTTATTATCGAATCAAAATCATTTTTGGACATATTAGCACTTAATCCTAAAAAAATTGGCTCAGAGTTGTTATGTAAATCAGTTGTTTTATTTATTTCATTGTTATCTCTAGGGTTACTACAATTAGAAAATATAATTACTAATATTATTAAGGTGATTTTTTTCATATTAGGATAGGAAAATATTGATTGAAAGAATTTTTTTCTAGTTTGCTGCTATCATTAACGAATATATTAATTTGAATATAATGTTATAGAAATGTCTCATAATTAAATATTGATGTTCAAAAAATTAATTCTGTTGGAATTAATTTTTTCTATTTTGTCTTCACAATTTTCAGTTTTATAAAAATTCTAACACTAAATTATTAAATGATTCATAAGTTTTAAATATGTTTCAATTTTCATAGTTAGGTCGTTAGTTGTGAAAAGAAAAATTATTTTGCATTTATTTGATATAATCACTCAATATAAACGTTGTAAATGTTTCTGGTAATGAGTTGTTAATTTTTAATAGATTAAATCCTTTTTTTCTTTGTGACTTATTATTTTTTGGCTTTGCAACTAAATGAAACGTCATATCATCAAACTCTCCAAGTTTTGTTTTGTCATAGGAGAAAAAACCTTTCTTCGCATATTTTACAAAATCAAATAAATAATTTTGAAATTCGGTTTCTTTGAGGTTTAAAACTTTCATTAATTCTTGGTTAACTTCAATCTCAAAATCTTCATCTAAAAGGATGGCGGTATCTTTAAAATTTTCATTGATTTCGTCTGAATTCGCCAATAAATCAGGAATTTTTCCACCACCACTTGCTAAATGAATATTCTTTTGACTGTCTTTGAAAAACAAGTCTAAATCTAATGTGAATTGTTCTATTTCTGTGTATGACATTATCTAAAAGTTTGTTTACAATTATAACACATTTTCATTTTTTGTTGAGTTCTAGGTCTAATTGGTGTAGAAAATCTAATTTGATTTAAGTTTAAGTTAGGTTTTTTCTTCAATATGTCGTTACCCGCATTTACTTCAGCACAACATCCTATTGTGTTGCCATTCTTTTTCGAGTAAAGATTTCCTAAAGATTTTAACCTATTTTTTAGTTTGGAAACCATATCTGTAGAGCAAAGAAGTTTAGATTTATCTACACTTTTTGTTCTTGAAAATTCAGCTCCAACAACCATTGCCACATAATTTTTACTCCTTTTTAATTTAAGAGCGTAATTCCTTGTTTTTCTTTCTAATGCCTCTGAAGCCATTTGTTTTATTACTTGATATTTAGTTACTTGTAAATCAAATACATACATTGTATTTTTTTAAACTTTTCAACATCTTTTTGCCACGAAACTCTAATTTCTTGTGCAGTTTTACCTGCTTCAATTTGGGTTTTTAGCTTTTCTGTTCCCGCATGTGCGGTAAATGTTTTGCCAAAGAAAGTTTTATCTTTTGGTGTTTTTTGATAAGCATCTATTAACCAAGCAATATTTACTTGATTCATTTTTGGTACGGAAGCCAAGTCTACACCATAACATAATTCGCCTTTAAATTTTGGAGTTTTAGAGCCAAAATTAGGCTGTGGGGTATATTGAAATTCTGATTTTGGGAAAAATGGTGCGCCATAGCGTTGAAACTGAAATTCAGTACCTCTACCTGCATTGATAATAGTGCCTTCAAAAAAACCTAAACTTGGATATAGGCTAATGGACTGCGCATTTGGTAAATTTGGAGAAGGACGAAGGGGCAAATCATAAGAACTTTGATGCGTATAGTTTTGTAATGGGATAACGGTTATTTCGCATTGTATGCCATCTTTCATCCATTTTTCTCCATTTACCATTTTAGCATATTCACCAATAGTCATTCCGTACACTAAGGGAATTGGGTGCATACCTAAAAATGATTTGTGTTTCATTTCTAAAGTTGGTCCATCTATATAATGTCCGTTAGGGTTTGGTCTATCTAATATAATTACAGGAATATTTAATTCGGCACAGGCTTCCATCACGTGGGTCATGGTTGAAATATAAGTGTAAAAACGTACCCCAACATCTTGAATGTCAAAAAGAACGACATCAACATCGTTTAGAAATTTAGCTTGGGGTTTTCTATTTTTCCCGTAAAGGGAAATTAAAGGTAAGCCTGTTTTGGTATCGGTATCATTACTTACGTGCTCACCTGCATCGGCTTTACCTCTAAAACCATGTTCTGGGGCAAAAACCTTTACAATTTCTACTTGATGGCTTAATAAAGAATCTACCAAGTGTGTATAGTTATTTTTATAATCTTTAAAAATCACACTGGTTTGGTTGGCAACAATTGCTATTTTTTTTCCTTTTAATAAGGGTAGGTATTGCTCTACTTGATTGGCTCCTGTAATAATTTTTTTAGTATTAAAATTTTGGGCAACGGTACAGGAATAGTTTAGTATAAAAATTATAGCAATTAAATACCTCACTAAAAAGAAATATGTATTTTTGAGACTTATCATTTATTTCAAATTTGAACTACGAATTATTTATAGCGAAACGAATTATTGCTTCTAAGAAACACAAAAGTAGTGTTTCGTCGCCTATAATAAAAATTTCAATATTAGCTATCGCAATAGGAGTGATAGTCATGTTATTTTCGGTTGCTACCGGAGTTGGATTACAAAAAAAAATCAAAGAAAAAATCTCTGGTTTTAATGGTGATATTCAAATCAGTAATTACGATACCAATAACTCTAAGATAACAGTTACACCAATATCAAAAAACCAAGATTTTTACCCAGATTTTGATGGACTTAAAAACATAAAAAAAGTACAGGTTTTTGCAACCAAAGCAGGAATAATTAGAACACCATCGGAATTTGAAGGCATTATTTTAAAAGGAGTGGATCAAGATTACGACTGGAGTTTTTTTAAAGAATATTTGGTTGCTGGTACTTTTCCAAAATTTGGAGAAAAAGTTTCGAATGAAGTTTTGTTGTCGCAAAAAACAGCCAACAGGTTGCATTTAAAGGTTGGTGATGAACTACATATGTTTTTTGTAAAGAATGACCCAAATAAAATTCCAAATTCAAGAAAGTTTTTGGTAAGCGGTATTTTTAATTCTGGGTTTGAAGAATTTGATGAAACCTATTTACTAGGCGATATTCGTCATATACAGAGAATTAATAAATGGAAACCTGATGAAGTAGGTGGTTTTGAAGTGTTTGTAAATAATTTTAACGATTTGCAAGAAACAGGTTTTGAGGTCTATAGTGCCATTGGTTCAACGCTTAATGCTTATACCATTGCGGAGATGTTTCCAGCAATTTTTGAGTGGCTTAGTTTGTTTGACACCAATATTTTTGTCATCATTGGTATCATGATCATTATTGCAGGTATCAATATGATTACTGCGCTCTTGGTCTTGATTTTAGAAAGAACCCAGATGATTGGTATTTTAAAAGCTTTGGGAAATAACAATTGGAGTATTCGAAAAATATTTTTATACAATGCCGCTTACCTAATTATTAAAGGATTGTTTTGGGGTAATTTGATTGGAATAGGGTTGTTACTAATCCAAAAATACTTTGGGATTATTAGTTTGAATCCTGAAACCTATTATGTAAATCAAGCTCCTGTAAATATTAGTATGACGCACATTTTACTTATTAATTTAGGTACATTGCTACTATGTGTTTTAATGCTTTTAATTCCCTCTATTATAGTTAGTAAAATAAGTCCTGTTAAAGCAATAAAATTTGATTAAATTTGCATTCGGTTTTAAGAGATTATTATTTCTTGCAACACAAAGAATTCGAATAAAAAATTATTACATATGAAATACGATATTATCATTATTGGTAGTGGCCCAGGGGGTTACGTTACGGCAATTAGAGCATCACAATTAGGTTTTAAAGTTGCAGTAGTTGAGAAGGAACACTTGGGTGGAATTTGTTTAAACTGGGGTTGTATTCCTACCAAAGCACTTTTAAAAAGTGCACAAGTTTTTGAATATTTAAAGCATGTAGATAGCTATGGTTTAAAAGCCAAAGAAATTGATAAAGATTTTTCTGCAGTAATCAAGCGTAGCAGAGGTGTTGCCGAAGGAATGAGTAAAGGAGTGCAATTTTTGATGAAGAAAAATAAGATTGATATTATCGATGGTTTTGGAAAAATTAAAGCAGGTAAAAAAGTAGATGTTACTGCAGCCGATAATAAGGTTACAGAATACAGTGCAGACCATATCATTATCGCTACCGGAGCACGTTCAAGAGAATTGCCATTTTTACCAATTGATGGTGAAAAAGTAATTGGTTACCGCCAAGCCATGAATTTACCAAAACAACCTAAAAAAATGGTAATAGTAGGTTCTGGTGCCATTGGTGTGGAGTTTGCTTATTTTTATAACTCGATGGGTACCGAAGTTACGATTGTAGAATTTTTGCCAAATATAGTTCCTTTAGAAGATGAAGAGGTTTCAAAGCAATTTGAACGTTCTTTAAAAAAGTCAGGTATCAAAGTAATGACAAATTCCAGTGTTACTAAGGTAGATACTTCTGGCAAAGGAATCAAAGCTACTGTAACTACCAAAAAAGGAGAAGAGGTTTTAGAAGCGGATATAGTTTTATCGGCAGTAGGAATTAAATCGAACATAGAAAATATTGGCTTAGAAGAAGTTGGTATTGTAACCGATAAGGACAAAATTTTAGTAAACGATTATTACCAAACCAATTTACCTGGCTATTACGCTATTGGAGATGTCGTTCCAGGTCCTGCCTTGGCGCATGTCGCTTCCGCGGAAGGAATTACTTGTGTAGAAAAAATTGCAGGTCTAAATCCAGAAGCAGTTGATTATGGTAACATACCAGGTTGTACTTATGCGAGCCCTGAAATTGCAAGCGTTGGTTTGACAGAAAAACAAGCCAAAGAAAAGGGATATGATCTTAAAGTGGGTAAATTTCCATTTTCTGCCTCAGGTAAAGCATCTGCGGCTGGTACACCAGAAGGTTTTGTTAAAGTAATTTTTGATGCCAAATATGGCGAGTGGCTTGGATGCCATATGATTGGTGCAGGAGTAACCGATATGATTGCTGAGGCGGTATTGGGAAGAAAGTTGGAGACCACAGGACATGAGGTGTTAAAAGCAATTCATCCGCATCCAACCATGAGTGAGGCAGTGATGGAGGCTGTAGCCGATGCCTATGATGAGGTAATTCACTTGTAGTTTAAGCAAAATAAAAATTAAGAAAGGAGGTTTTTTAAGCCTCCTTTTTTTGTGTTTTGTTATCTGTAGTTCTATATCAATAAAATCTATTTTGATATAAAAAAATGAAATGGAAATACGTAAAAATGAGCCTTAAAATGGTTAATTTTACATCAGAAAATTATAAACAATTAAATTATAAAATTATGGCTTTAGTAGGAAAAAAATTTCCAAATCTAGAAGTAGATGCAATGGATGAAATGGGAGAAACGTTTAAATTAAATGTTTTAGACCAAGCAGTTAGTAAAGGTAAAAAAGTATTGCTTTTTTGGTATCCAAAAGATTTTACTTTTGTTTGCCCAACAGAAATATTGGCTTTTCAAGAAGCTTTAGGAGAGTTTGAAAAAAGAAATACGATAGTTGTTGGCGCATCGGTAGATACGGCAGAGGTACATTTTGCTTGGTTAAATACCGCAAAAGATAATGGCGGAATTGAAGGAGTTACTTTCCCATTATTGGCAGATACCAACAGAAACCTATCTTCTCAATTAGGAATTTTAGATGTTGCTTCTGAAACGTATGATGAAGAAACAGGAAATGTTATTATCGATGGTTCTTATGTAACTTATAGAGCAACCTATTTAATTGATGAGGACGGTAAAATTTTCCACGAAAGTGTAAACGATATGCCATTAGGTAGAAATGTTGGTGAATATTTACGCTTGGTAGACGCATATACACATGTACAAGAAAAAGGCGAAGTTTGTCCTGCAAACTGGGAAGAAGGTAAAGATGCAATGTCAGCAACTAGAGACGGTGTAGCTTCGTATTTAAGTACACACTAAAAAAAATAGACTTATGTTAACAGAATTGAGCACAGATAATTTAGCCGAAATTGTAGAGAACAACCCAAAAGTGATGGTGCAGTACATGGCTACTTGGTGTGGAAATTGTAGAATTATGAAACCAAAATTTAAGAAACTAGCTTCAGAAAATGAAGATGTCCAGTTTATTTTGGTAGATGCTGAAAAATTTCCAGAATCAAGAAAATTGGCGGTAGTAGATAATTTACCAACTTTTGCAGCATTTGTAAATGGAACTAAAGTAAATCAAGTACAAACCAATAAATTTGATGTACTTAAAGAGTTGGTTAACGAAGTAGTATAATTTTAAAATCTAAACAACATGAAGTTACCTGTAATAAAACACCTAACTAATTTTATTGATAATAATGATGAAGATTATTTGGTTGAAGCCATTGAAGTTTTAGAAGATTTAACCGAGGTTTCTAGCTTAAAAGATGAAGAACTAGATGTGATTGGAGAATTAATTTCAAACATGTACGGTGCTTTAGAGGTAAATAAAGAGGTAAAAAACGGAACTCCAAAAAAGGAAGCATTAAATAGTTTTATGCAAAGAGTATTGGGTTCCATTGATCAATAAATTAGATTTAAAGACAGACAGAAGAAACTCTCTATTTTGTAATAGGGAGTTTTTTTATTTTGTAACTTTGAGATTATAATATTCATTAAAATAATTCATACCATGACCAAAATAACATTAAAAGGTAACCAAATAAAAACTGTTGGAAAATTACCTAAAGTTGGTAAAAAAGCACCAAAATTTAAATTGGTAAAAAGTGACTTGAGTACTGCAAAACTAAAAGACTATAAAGGTTCTAAAGTTTTATTAAACATCACACCAAGTATTGATACAGGGGTTTGTGCAAAGTCTATGCACGAGTTTAATAAAGCCGCAGCCAATTTAGAAAATACCAAAATATTATTTGTTTCTAAAGATCTACCCTTTGCGCATGCGAGATTTTGTGGTGCCGAAGGGATTGAAAATGTAGAAACCTTATCGGATTTTGCAAAAGGAAAGTTTGGTAAAAAATACGGTGTTACCATCAAAACAGGACCTATGAAAGGCTTGCTTTCTAGAGCTATTGTAGTAATTGACGAAGATGGAAAAGTAGTATACACAGAGCAAGTGCCAGAAATTATTGAAGAGCCAAATTATGAAGCTGCACTGCAAGCTTTAAAGGGAGAATGAAAAATGAAAATGATAGCTTTTTAAAGGGGAGGATTCGCAGTATAAAATTTGCATTAAGAGGAGCGTGGCTATTGGTTACTACAGAGCACAGTGTAATGGTACAAGTAACCATAGGTATTTTAATTACTATCGTTGGATTTGTAGTTGGTCTTAGTCAAACCGAATGGTTGGTGCAATGTTTGGCAATAGGTATGGTTTTGGTGGCAGAATCGTTAAATACAGGAATTGAAAAACTTTGCGATTTTGTACATCCCGATTACCATAAAAAAATTGGATTTATAAAAGATATTTCTGCCGGAGCATCTACCATGGCTGCAATAATGGCAGTAATTATTGGTGCAATTATATATTTACCAAAGTTTTTATAATTGCAATTTTTACTACAATTTTATTCAAAAATTATAATAATTTTACACAAATATTTTAAGTTTTACACTTAAAATATTTGTGTATTTTTGTGGCTTATGACAAAAAGAAAAAAGGCAGCTCCAAAGAAAAAAGTTGCTAAAAAGAAGGGTAATAAAATTATTGGGTTTTTTAAAAGCAAACAAACACATTTGGTGTTTGGAATATTTGTTTTGACTTCGGCAATTTTTCTTTTGGTTTCGTTTTACTCTTTTTTTATGGTCTGGAAAGAAGACCAAAGTCAGCTAGATCTGTTAAAAGATAAATCCGTTACTGCACGTAATCTTTTAGGAAAATTAGGCGCCACAATTAGTGATTTTTTTATTTATCAAGGTTTTGGAATTTCTACTTTCATTATCCCTATCTTGTTGTTTTTCACAGGACTCTATGCAATTTTAAACATCCCTATTAAAAAATTGACCAATTCTTGGTTTATTGGAATTTTATTTATGATTTGGGGAGCTTTATTGTTTGGTTTTTTAAATCTTAACAATGAATTATTTGCAGGTGTTGTAGGTTATGAATGGAATGATTATTTACAGATTTATTTAGGTAAAACAGGTGTTTTTATTTTATTGTTATTGAGTTTGCTTACCTATTTGGTAACTAAATTTAAAATTACTCCAGCCAAGATTAGCGCAGCTGTTCCCAAAAGAAAACCAAAGAAAAAGCCACAATTTATTGATGATTTTACAGAAGAAGGGTTTGTTGCAGAAGCAATTCAAGAAGAGCCAAATACCGAATTAGAGCTAGCGATTGATAAGGAACCTGAAGATGTTTTTGAAAAAATAGCCAAACCTGATAATATTGAAAAAGAAAAATTGGTTGTTGATAATGAACAAGAGGTAGATAGGATTAATCCTATTGAAATTGAGGTAGAAAATCCTGTACACGAAGAACACACTGTAGAAAACTTATCTAGCCAATTGGTAAAGGATTTTGGAGAATTTGATCCAAAACTAGAATTGGGGAATTATCAATTCCCAAAATTGAATTTATTAAAAGAGTATGGCAATGAAAATATTACCATAAATAAGGAAGAGCTAGAAAACAATAAAAACAAAATTGTTGAAACGCTTAATAATTATAAAATAGGAATTGCTAGTATTAAAGCCACTATTGGACCAACAGTTACCCTGTATGAAATTGTTCCAGAAGCAGGCGTACGAATCTCCAAAATTAAAAATTTGGAAGACGATATTGCTTTATCCTTATCTGCTTTAGGAATTAGAATCATTGCACCCATCCCAGGAAAAGGAACTATTGGTATTGAAGTGCCCAACAAAAAGCCGTCTATTGTTTCGATGAAATCGGTTTTATCTGCACAGAAATTTCAAAACTCAAAAATGGAATTGCCTATTGCTTTAGGAAAAACTATTTCTAATGAAACTTTTGTGGTTGATTTAGCAAAAATGCCACACTTGTTAATGGCAGGAGCTACTGGGCAAGGAAAATCTGTTGGGTTGAATGCAGTTCTGTCTTCTTTGTTGTACAAAAAACACCCTGCAGAAGTTAAGTTTGTTTTGGTAGATCCTAAAAAAGTAGAACTTACTTTATTCAATAAAATTGAAAGACATTTTTTAGCAAAATTACCAGATACCGAAGATGCCATTATTACAGATACTACATTGGTAATAAATACATTAAATTCGCTTTGTATTGAGATGGACAATAGGTATGACTTGTTAAAACTAGCCTATGTTAGAAATATAAAGGAATACAATGCCAAGTTTAAAGCTCGAAAATTAAATCCAGAACACGGACATAAATATTTGCCCTACATTGTTTTGGTAATTGATGAGTTTGCCGATTTAATTATGACGGCAGGTAAAGAAATTGAAACGCCAATTGCACGTTTGGCACAGTTGGCTAGAGCCATTGGTATCCATTTAATTGTGGCAACACAACGTCCATCTGTAAATGTAATTACGGGTATTATCAAAGCAAATTTCCCAACAAGGGTGGCTTTTAGAGTAACGTCAAAAATAGATTCGAGAACCATTTTAGATGCGCAAGGTGCAGATCAATTGATAGGAAAAGGGGATATGTTAATATCAAATGGTAGCGAATTGACCAGATTGCAATGTGCATTTATTGATACACCAGAAGTAGAAAATGTAACCGATTTTATAGGATCGCAAAGAGCTTATGCTAGTGCACATATGTTGCCAGAATATGTAGGAGAAGAATCTGGCACAAGTGTTGCTATGGATGATATAGCCGATAGAGATAAGTTATTTGAAGAAGCTGCTCATTTGGTAGTTGCGTCGCAACAAGGCTCTACATCCTTATTGCAAAGAAAATTAAAATTAGGCTATAATAGGGCAGGTAGAATTATTGATCAATTAGAGGCAGCAAAAATTGTTGGCCCTTTTGAGGGGAGTAAAGCAAGACAGGTTTTGGTTACAGATGTAATTGCCTTGCAACAATTGTTAGACAACGAATTAAAATAAGATAAAAATGAAAATATATATTTTGAGATTGTTAGTAGTTATGGTTAGTTTTTCAGCCATGGCTCAGCATAGTATGAAGGCAAAAGCATTATTAGATGAAGTTTCGAGCAAGATGAGTTCTTATCATGATGTATATGTGCAATTTGATTATAAGCTAGAGAATAAAGCAGAAGATGTACAACAAGATGCATCGGGAGATGCTACCTTAAAAGGAGATAAGTATGTGGTAAACTTTTTTGAAACCACCCAAATATTTGATGGTACCAAAACTTACACAATAATTCCAGAAAACGAAGAGGTTAATATTGCACTTGCCGAAGCGGAAGAAGAGGGTGCGATTACACCATCAAAATTTTATTCATTTTATAAAGAGGGCTATACCTACGATTTAGGAACTTCTAAAAAAATAAATGGAAAAACCATTCAATATGTTAAATTAGTACCTATTGATACCCATTCAGAAATTACTTCGGTTATTGTTGGGATAGATAAAAAAGCCAAGCAAATAACTACCATTAAACAAATTGGAGCGAATGGTACAGAAACTACCTTAACCATTAAAAGTTTAAAACCCAACCAGCAGGTTTCCGATCAAAAATTTGTTTTCGATCAAGAAAAATACGAAGATTTAGGGTATATTATTAACAATTAATTATTCGTACTTTTGTACCTTAAAACTTGTAAATGAAAATCTTAAATAAGTATATACTTAAGAGTTTTCTTATTCCTTTTTTAGCTACTTTTTTTATCATACTCTTTGTGCTTATTATGCAAGCCCTTTGGTTACAGTTTGATAAAATTGCGGGTAAAGGGATTAGTCTTTTGGTAATTATGAAGTTTTTAAGTTACCTGTCTTTAATGATGGTTCCTACAGCTTTACCAATTGCAATTTTACTTTCCTCCATTATGGCTTTAGGAAATATGGCAGAGAATTATGAGTTTGCCGCTGTAAAGTCTGCTGGAATCTCTTTGCAAAGATTTATCAATCCATTGGTAATTTTAATGCTAGTTTTAAGTGTGCTTAATTTTCTTTTTTTAAATTATGTATTTCCCTATGCCTCGTTAAAATCGAAAAATTTAATCTATAATATGAAAATGAAAGAACCTGGATTGGCTTTGGTTGCAGGTACTTTTAATACAGAAATTCCTGGTTACAGCATTAAATTTGCCGAAAAATATGGTGAGAATGAAAAGTTTTTAAAAGATGTTTTAATCTATGAAGTAAAAGAAAACAACCTAAATAATAAGGTTATAGTTGCTAAAAAGGGAGAGATTAAATCAAAAGAAGGAAGTAGGTATTTAACTTTAGAATTGAATGATGGCTATTATTATGAGGATATCATATCTAAAAGAAGATCTGCCAAAGAGAGAAAGAGGGTTCCTTTTACCAAAGCAAACTTTGATAGATACCAAGTAAATATTGATGTTTCTCAAATTGGAAATTTTGATCCTGACGATGTAAAATACAAAACAGGAAAGGAAATGCTAAGTCTCCATCAATTAGATTATTATGTAGATTCTTTAAAAGTACCCTACCACGAATTTATAGCAAACCGAGCCGAAAGATTTTATAAAATTTTAAAGGCAAACCAATTGGTTGCCGATAGTGTTCCCAATAACCACTTGCATAAAAATTTACTCGAAAATTTTGAGGATAAAGAAAAGAAATTGATAGTAGATAATGCCAGTACATTGGTAAAAGGAAATATAGAAAACATTGAAAGTTTTGAAGTTACATTAAGCGATAAACAAAAATTAATAAACGGATACAATACCGAATACCATAAAAGGATTGCATTTTCATTAGCCTGTTTGGTACTATTCTTTATAGGCACCCCATTGGGTTCTATTATTAGAAAAGGCTGGTTTGGCTTACCAATGATATTGGCAATTGTTATTTTTGTGGTGTATTTCTTTATTTCTGTTTTTGGTAAAAACATGGCCGAGACCAACAAAGTAACCCCATTTATAGGTGGATGGCTAGCCACATTTATACTACTTCCGTTTGGTTTTTTATTGATGAGAAGAGCAAGAAACGATAAAGGAATTTTTAATATAGACGCATTTTTACAACCAATTAACAAGTTTTTATCTAAAATATTTAAACTGAACAACAAATCATAATATGGAAAGTACAAACATTTCAAAAATAAAATTGAATACCATTGAAGAAGCTATTGAAGAAATTAAAAATGGTAAAATGATTATTGTAGTAGATGATGAGGATAGAGAGAATGAAGGCGATTTTGTTGCTGCGGCAGAAATGGTAACTCCAGAAATGATCAACTTTATGGCAACTTATGGTAGGGGTTTGATTTGTACACCGCTTGCCGAAAACCGTTGTGATGAATTAGATTTGAATTTAATGGTTGGTAAAAACACCGTATTGCACAATACCCAATTTACCGTTTCTGTGGATTTGATTGGACATGGATGTACTACGGGTATTTCCGCACATGATCGTGCAAAAACCGTAAAGGCTTTGACCTTAAAAGAAACCAAGCCAGAAGATTTAGGTCGTCCTGGACATATATTTCCGCTAAGGGCAAAAGAAGGAGGTGTGTTAAGAAGAACTGGCCATACAGAAGCCGCCATTGATTTGGCCAGATTAGCCGGCTTAAAACCTGCTGGACTTTTGGTAGAAATTTTAAATGAAGATGGTACCATGGCTCGTTTGCCACAATTGTTAAAAGTGGCTAAAAAGTTCGATTTAAAAATAATTTCAATTGAAGATTTGGTAGCGTACCGTATGCGTCACGATTCTTTAATTGATAAAATTGAAGATTTTAATGTAGATACACGTTTTGGTCAATTTTGCCTTCGTGCATACAAACAAACTACCAATAAGCAGGTACATTTGGCATTGACCAAGGGCAGTTGGAAAAGCAATGAAGAGGTAATGGTGCGCGTAAATTCTACTTTGGTAAACAATGATATTATTGGCACACTAACCAATAACCCTGATGATAAATTGGCTAAAATGTTTGAATTGATCAATAAAGAAGGGAAAGGAGCTATTGTATTTATCAATCAAGAATTTCAATCCTATGATTTAATCAATAGATTGTCACAGTTAAAAGTAAGTCAAGGTACCGATAATGTTAGTAATCGTGTTTCAAAAATGGATGAGAAAGATTTTGGAATTGGCGCACAAATTTTACACGATTTAGATATTCATAAAATCAAGCTCATTTCTAATGGTAGTAAAGAAAATAAAAGAGTGGGTATGATAGGTTATGGATTGGAAATTGTAGACTATATTTCTTTTTAAGAAATCCAATCTTTTTTATTTAGCTGGAATTCATTTTTTGTACCTTCGTAAAAGTGGATATACTTCGAAAAATATTATTCCCCTTTGCCTTTTTGTATGGAGAAATAGTTGCTTTAAGAAACCTAGCTTACAACAAAGGAATTTTAAAATCTACAAAATTTGATTTACCTGTTATAGTAGTAGGTAACTTAAATGTTGGAGGAACAGGAAAATCTCCTCAAATTGAATTTTTAATCCATTTATTACACCAACGGTATAAAGTGGCTGTGGTAAGTAGGGGGTATCACAGAAAATCTAAGGGATATCAGCTAGCAAATGCGCAATCTACTGCAGCGGATATTGGCGACGAACCTTTTCAGTTTTATAGAAAATTTGAAGCTATTTATGTAGTGGCAGATGCCAATAGGGTACATGCCATAAATAAACTAACCAAATTAAATCCCAAACCAGATGTAATTTTGTTAGACGATGCTTTTCAACATCGAAAAGTAGCGGGAGGACTAAATATTTTACTTACCGCTTACGACGATTTGTATAGCAACGATTATATGTT
>JAUIAA010000309.1 GCA_030425715.1 Bacteroidia bacterium
CGTAAACGCATCTGCTTACCTTTACCTGTTTTCGACATTAGCTCACGCGCTAATAATCTACCTATTCTACCAAAGCCATATAATATTACATCTTTTGGAGCAAAACCATTTGTTTTTTTGGCATCTTTTAATTTATCAACAACAAAATCTCCAATACTGTCATTATTGAATAAATGGTGTAAATAAGCCAATTTAGCCAAATCAATTTTGGCTGGAGGCAAATCCAATTCTTTAATTTTCTTGGCAATTTCAACCATATCAAAAATTGATATTGGTTTTTGTACAAATTCTTTGGCGTATTCTGTCAGGTTCAAAATTTCGCTTACGTTCCTATCTAACAATTGGTTTCTAAACAATAACAATTCAATATTGTTATCATACCAAAGATCACTTATTATTTTAATTAATTCTACGGTTGCTCTTCGCCTGTCAACTTGAAAAGTTAGCTCTTTTTCATAATTTTTTTGGGTACTCATGTTGTGTTGCTTTTGTTTAAAAAATTATTTTTTGCAAAAATAGCCCAAATATTCTATTTAAATCATAAAAAAAACCATTCAAATTGAATGGTTTTTCAACATTTGTTAATACTATACTAATTTACTTTTAATCTAATATAGCCTAATTTTCCTCTTTGCGTAAGCATTTTAAGTACCATATATTCTTTGTTTTGGTATTTTTTAAGCAGTCTTTCCACATCATTTGCCGAGCTTACGTCTTGATCTTCTATTGACAATATAATGTCGCCACTTTCAATACCGTAGGTATGTTGAAGGCTTTCATTCTTTAAATTGGTGATTTTCACACCATAATCAATATCAAATCTGTTTTTATACGACCTAGAAATCGGGTTTAATTCTCCAATAAAATAATTTGAAAAATCAGAGTTTCCATACGCAAATTTACCAAATTGATTTTTTAGTTTTACCGAAATTACTTTTTCCATATTATCGCGTAGCACGCTTACTTTCACCATATCTCCTGGTCGTTTAGAGCCCAAAAATCCTTGTAAGTCAGAAAATTTACTGATTTTTACATTGTCCATGGCTGTAATCACATCATTGGGTTTCAAGCCTGCTTCTTTGGCTGCACCGTGGTCTATTACTCTAGTAATAATCACACCTTCTGTACTTACTACTCCAAAATCATTAGCTTTCTCGCTATTCAATTCTTCAAAATTAATTCCCAAATAAGCACGTTGTACATTGCCAAACTCTAAAATATCTTCCACCACTTTTTTAGCAATATTAGAAGGAACTGCAAAGGAGTACCCAATATAGGAACCTGTTTGCGAAGAAATCGCAGTATTGATACCTATCAATTCTCCACGAACACTTACCAAAGCCCCTCCACTATTGCCAGGATTTACTGCAGCATCCGTTTGGATAAAAGACTCAATCCTATTGTTATTACTCGAAATATTGATATTTCTTGCTTTTGCACTTACAATTCCAGCAGTAACCGTTGAAGTCAAATTAAATGGATTTCCTACAGCTAAAACCCATTCCCCGACCTGTAGATTATCAGAATCTCCAAAAGTCATTACCGGTAAATCCTGTGCATCTATTTTTAACAAAGCAATATCCGTACTTTCATCTACTCCTACAAT
The DNA here is from genome assembly GCA_030425715.1 of Bacteroidia bacterium. Classification (GTDB taxonomy): domain Bacteria; phylum Bacteroidota; class Bacteroidia; order Flavobacteriales; family Flavobacteriaceae; genus Lutimonas. Next base: position 1,607 of record JAUIAA010000309.1, read on the forward strand.
TTCTGCCTTATAACTTGTTTTATTGTTTAAAGTTACCTCTAATTGTTTTGCTCCTTTTATTACATGGTTATTTGTTATGATATAACCATCTGGAGAAATAATTACGCCAGACCCAGTACCGACTACCATTTGTTGCTGTCCACCGTTACCAGATTGTCCGTAAAAAAATTCAAACAACGAATTTGGATTTGACCTAGCTACAGAAACATTCTTAACATGAACAACGGCATGTACTGATTCATCGGCAATTTTTGTAAAGTCGGTGTTTTCTGCCGGACTTGCCACATTTATTGGATAATTTGTTGGAATAGCCACTGGAAACTTTTCCGCTGTAGTAGTTACCGCACCACTACTATTATTAAAAAACATCAAATAGGACCCTAAGGTTAGTGCTCCTCCTAGAGCAGACACCATCAATAAACTTAGAACTTTTTTCATTATAAAAATTTTTAATATTCATCTCAAAAGTAAAAGATAATCTTTTAAAAACATATCCCTTTAACTATAATTTAACACGTAAAAAATACTTTAATAATTCCTACATTTGCAGTATGAAACAGGCTTTTTTTAAATACCAAGGCACAGGAAACGATTTTGTTATT
>JAUIAA010000310.1 GCA_030425715.1 Bacteroidia bacterium
CAGGTACAATAATCAAAGGTAAAGAAGGAACAGGGTCACTCGCCTCTGCATTGATTGTCGCTCGTGGTGGTAAATTGATGGCTGAAGGTACTGCACAACAACCAATTATTTTTACCTCAGTAAAAGATGATATCCAACCAGGTCAAACCGCAGGTACTAATTTAGATGAAAGTATCAACGGTCTTTGGGGAGGCTTACTAATTTTAGGAAAGGCCAAAGGCTCTTTCTCTGGAGATGTTACAGAAGTACAAATAGAAGGTATTCCTGCTAGTGATACATTTGGATTATATGGTGGAGATGACGATACAGACAACTCAGGAGTTTTAAAATATATTTCTATCCGCCATGGTGGAGCTGAAATAGGAGAAGGCAATGAAATTAACGGATTAACTCTAGGTGCAGTAGGTAGCGGAACTACTATTGAAAATATAGAAGTAGTTGCCAATTTTGATGATGGTATTGAGTTTTTTGGTGGAGCAGTAAATACTAAAAACTTATTGGTTTGGGCACAGGGAGATGATGGTTTAGATATTGATCAAGCGTATTCTGGTACAATTACTAATTCTATGGTTATCCAAGGAGATTTATCTGATCACGCTCTAGAAATTGACGGGCCTGAAGGCTCAATGGATGGAGAGTTTACCCTAGAAGACATCACTTTAATAGGGAACCTAAATACTCCCGATGGTGAATATGCAGATTATAGAAGCCATGCAATGGGAGCCAGTAATAATGTTTTTGCCTACGGATTTAAAACAACAGCTGATGTAGAATTAGATAATGATGACGTAGCACGAAATTATAACGACAACAAATTAACTTTTGGGATTTGGCAAATTGTTTTACCTGATGGAGTAAGTAATGTGCAAGATCTTTTTGTAAACAAAGCAGAAACAGTTACGGTTCAAGGATTTGGCGATAATGCCGAAGCAGTTGAAATGGACGCAGAAACTGTTGGTGCAGATACTGCTGTATTTGATTGGACTTACGCTAACGAAAAAGGAGCTTACTAAATACAAAATCCACTAAACACTAATTAAAATTAAATTGCTCACCCTCTCTGGGGTGGGCAATTGGTATAAATAACTAAATAGTAAAACATGAGTAATAAATTCATACTTTTTATCATTATGGTAGTTTTAACCAGTAAGGTGATGATGGCGCAAAAAGGAGAAATGGTTGGAACATTAATCGATACAGAGTTTAATGATGTATTGCCATTTGCCAATGTTTTGGTTAAAGGAACCAGTATAGGAACTACTTCAGATTTTGAAGGAAAATACACCTTAAGTCTAGACCCAGGAGTGTATACGGTACAATTTTCTTTTGTGGGTTACGAAACCAAAGAAGTTACCAATGTTACCATTAAAGCAGGAGAAGTTTTTGAGCTTGATATGCATCTAAGTCCACTATCTAATGAATTAGAAGAGGTAGTTGTAAAAGCACAAACCGCAAAAAATACAGAAGCTTCTATGTTAAATGTACAAAGAAAATCGGTTAACCTTTTAGATGGAATGTCGGCACAATCATTTAAAAAAATTGGAGCATCCGATTTGGCTTCAGCGGTAAAAAGTGTTCCTGGAGTTTCGGTTGTAGGCGGAAAATATGTGTATGTAAGAGGTTTGGGAGATAGATATACCAAATCTACCTTAAACGGCATTGATATTCCGGGGTTAGATCCAGATAGAAATACCATTCAAATGGATTTGTTTCCAACCAATATTATTGACAATACCCAAATTATAAAATCGTCTACGGCAAACCTACCAGCCGATTTTACAGGAGGAGTAGTAAATATTGTTACCAAAGATTTTCCAAATAAAAAAGAGTTTAGCATCGGCGTAAGCGGCACTTATAACCCTGATATGCATTTTAATTCTAACTTTTTAAGCTATAAGGGTAGTAGTACAGATTTATTTGGTTTTGATGACGGAAAAAGAAATTTACCCATTCACAGAAACCAATATATTCCAACTCCATCAGATAACAATCCATTACTTACCACCTTAACCCAGCAATTCAATCCAGAAATGCAAGCAAAAACAGAAAACAGCATGATGGATATGAGCTTGAACTTTACAGCTGGTAATCAATATGATATTGGTGATGATAAAAGAATTGGTTATTTGGCAGCGGCTTCTTATAAAAACAAATATATTTTTTATGAAAATTACCAAACAGGTATTTATAGAAGATCTGCC
>JAUIAA010000311.1 GCA_030425715.1 Bacteroidia bacterium
GCCAGGGGTAGTGTTGTAATGTTTGCGAAAGTCTTGCTTAAATTTAGACAAGCTTCTATTGGCTATTTGCGCGAATTCATTTAATTTTAAATTAAATGTAAAATTGTTTTCCATTACTTCCCAAATTGGAGTAATATAACCTTCAGAAATAGCATTTACATAGGCTAAAACATGTCTGTTTTTAGGGTGCGTAAAAATATTGTATAGCAGTTCTTTAAACTTCATTTCAATGATGTCTTCAGGATGTTTGCTACCTTCATCAAAGTAGGGAATCATGCTTAAATAACACTCTCTAATTCTATCATTTATATGTATATAGAGCAACTTTTCATTGTTAGATTTTGGTAAATTATTGAAGTTTAGAAATGATCTATATTCATCTAATATATATTTAAAATAATCATCCTTTATATAAAAAGCCAATACCTTCCAACCTTTAATATCGTCTTGCACTTCTTGATGAAAAGCTATACGCTTTACCATATATGAAACGTCTTTGGTAATAGTCCATGATTGATTACCTTGATGAAAAATGCGTTTACCTCCTAATGAAAATAGTATTTGATTATGAGTATTATACAATTTAACTATTCTATCTAATTGAGGGCAGTTGTAGAACACAAACAACTGTTTTTTAATACTAAAGTGTTTAAATACTTCTTGGTTAGATTGATGAATTTCATATAAATTATAGGCCGCCATAATAAACGTATATCCTTTTACCAATTAAATAATTTTAATCACAATTGGTATAATTTGGTTAAATATACTAAAAATATAGCTACTATTAAAACAATTCCCCCTGCGAGCGACCTTTTGTTTTTCCTAGGTGTTTATAAGCTAGTTCAGTGACTTCTCTACCTCTTGGTGTTCGCATGATAAAGCCTTCCTGAATTAAAAAAGGTTCGTAAACTTCCTCAATCGTTTCTGGATTTTCACTAACTGCAGTTGCCAAAGTGTTGATTCCAACAGGCCCACCTTTAAATTTTTCGATAAGGGTAAGTAGTATTTTATTATCCATTTCATCTAAACCATGGGTATCTACATTTAGTGCGTTTAGTGCGTATTTGGCAATTTTAATTTCGATAGAACCATTTCCTTTGATTTGGGCAAAATCTCTTACTCTTCGCAGTAATGCATTTGCAATTCTTGGGGTACCTCTACTACGACCAGCTATTTCTATCGCTGCTTCCATAGAGTTAGGAACACTTAATATTTTAGAGCTTCGTTGAATAATATGGGTAAGTAATTCAGTATTGTAATATTGTAACCTACTATTGATGCCAAATCTTGCGCGCATAGGAGCAGTTAATAAGCCTGAACGTGTTGTAGCACCAATTAAAGTAAAAGGTTCTAAATTAATTTGAACGGTTCTTGCATTTGGGCCAGATTCAATCATGATATCTATTTTGTAATCTTCCATAGCAGAATACAAATATTCCTCTATTACAGGGCTCAATCGATGAATTTCATCAATAAACAAAACATCTCGTGGTCCAAGATTGGTAAGTAGTCCTGCTAAATCTCCAGGTTTGTCCAAAACAGGGCCAGAAGTCACCTTGATATTGGTGTTTAATTCGTTCGCTAAAATATGCGCCAGCGTAGTTTTTCCTAAACCAGGAGGTCCGTGAAATAAGGTGTGGTCAAGCGCTTCTCCTCTTAAATTAGCGGCTTCTACAAATATTTTTAAATTTTCTAAAACTTGGTCTTGTCCGGTAAAATCATCAAAAGTGAGTGGGCGTAATTTTTTTTCAACATCTAATTCTTCGTTGCTTAGGTTATTGTTAGTAGCATCTAAGTTTTCATTCATAAAGCCAAGATAGTAAAAAACTACAGTTTTTATGTTTTAATCTAAATCAATTTGCGTGCTCAAGATAATAGCACTAGGGAAATCTTTTTTTACTTTTACCAGTGCGCTATCGGCTTCTAAACGTGTTAAATAATTGCCAGCTTGCACTTTCCAATCAGGGGAGCTAAAGATGATTTTTGTTTTCATATCTGGATAAAGGTTTTGAAAATCTTCTTTTAAATCATAGGCACCTTTTTCTGAGCCATAAAAAAGTTGTATTCTATACCCTTTGACACCTTTTTGTTGTTGGTTAAATTTTTTCTTCTCTTTTTCCAGTTTCTTTGCCTCCTTTTCGATAGTGCTATACTGCTTTAACCATTCAAGCTTTTTTTGTTGCTTTTCAATT
>JAUIAA010000312.1 GCA_030425715.1 Bacteroidia bacterium
CAAATTGATGATTCTAGACCAGAAAATGGAGTACCTGTAACAGGAAAGGATTTGCGAAAAGCCATGAATTGTTTGTTAAAAAAGACTCCAATCTCAACAATACAAAAGCCAAGTATTGGTTGTAATATCAAGTGGAAATAAAAATCCCACACTTTTTAAGGTGCGGGATTTTTGTTTTTTATTTAACGTCCATCAATTCTACATCAAAAATCAAAGTTGCATCTGGAGGAATGACTCCACCAGCACCTTGACTGCCGTATGCCAAATGAGAAGGAATTACCAATCTGGCTTTATCGCCAACTTGTAACAGTTGTAAACCTTCGTCCCAACCTGCAATTACTTGTCCTATTCCTACGGTAAAATCTATAGGTTGTTTACGTTGGTAAGACGAATCAAAAACAGTTCCATCTACCAATTGACCTTTGTAATGTACTGAAATTTGGTTGCCTTTTTCTGCTTTTTTACCATTCCCATTTTGGATAATTTGGTAACGTAAACCGCTGTTTGTTTTTTCAAAACCAGCAGCAATTTTATTTAGTTCAGCTTCCGCTTTTTCTTTAGCTTCTGTAATTCTTCTCTCTCTTTCGCCTTCAAAAGTTCTAAAAGCTTCTATGGCGTTAAAATTTTCTGCATCCTCTCCAACTCTTACAATTTCAATAGAATTGATTAAATCGTCTTGTGCAATGGCATCAATAACGTCTTGACCTTCTACAACATTTCCAAAAACTGTATGTTTGTTGTCTAACCAAGGCGTTGCAACATGTGTAATAAAAAATTGACTTCCATTGGTTGCAGGTCCTGAGTTTGCCATAGACAGAACACCTGGTTTATCGTGTTTTAATTCTGGATGAAATTCATCATCAAAACTATATCCAGGATTACCTGTACCAGTGCCTAAAGGACAACCGCCTTGTACCATAAAATCGGCAATTACTCTGTGAAATTTTAATCCATCGTAATATTTTTGACCTTGTGGTTTTGCCGAATTTTCTAAATTACCTTCTGCTAAGGCAACAAAGTTACCAACTGTACCTGGAGTTTTTTGATATTCTAAATTAACCAATACATCACCTTTTGTGGTGTTTAATTTTGCGTATAATCCGTTGTTCATTTTCTGTTTTTTTAGAATGGCAAAGATACTTTTTTATGGTAAAACCCATCTTAAATTTTTCGTAATTATTTGAGGATTAAATTAAATTCTGAAAAAGAAAAAGACCACCATGAAAATAATTTTCAATGGCAGTCTAAAAAAAAGGGATCTTTAATGCTATTAAAAGCAAAAAGTCTTGAAACGATTTATATGGTTCTAATTACTTTTTAAAACCTTTAAAACCAGTGTTTTTAACCGTTATATATTGTATTTTTTTAATTGAGGGAGTGGGGGAGAAAGGATTATTTAAAACGCGAATAATAAATTTTATTTTAGAATATATGGAATGCATATTTGCTTATTAAATGTTAATAATTATCTATAAACAATATAAAATATTGAATATAAGTTATTTAAAACATAAGTTTTATGAAAAATAAACTAGTAAGATTCCAAAATAAATTGGAAGTGAAAATTGTTGTTGTGAGGGTGTAGCTAAAATTTGTTATTATTTTAACTCTCAATTAAACGCACTATTTTCATATTTATTTTAATTACTTATTAATTATTATTTTCGAGCCAAATTGTTTTAAAATACATTTGCTTAATTATTAGAGCTTTAATAAAAAAAATGCTGTAAAATCGCTAAATTAACAGAGGTGAAAATAACTACAGAGCTATCCAGTTTAAAAAATCAAGTCCAAGCATAGATAGAAAACTTTGTACAAGATGGCGTGATATTGAAGCGAGATAAGCATATTATTGCGCTGCTATTTATCTTACAAAACCAGAATTAGTAAAAGCAATAAACTCAAAATAAATTAGGCTTCTAATTATTTTCTAGCTTTATGTATCAATAAATTATCGGTAATTACCATCGCTGCAAGTGCTTCAACTATGGGTACAGCTCTAGGTACCACACAAGGGTCGTGTCTACCTTTCCCTTGCATTTCAACAATATTTCCATCTGCATCAATGGTTTGTTGCTTTTGCATAATGGTGGCAACTGGTTTAAATGCTACTCTAAAATAAATATCCATACCATTGCTTATTCCACCTTGAATTCCACCTGATAGGTTGGTCTTTGTGCTGCCATCAGAGTTA
>JAUIAA010000313.1 GCA_030425715.1 Bacteroidia bacterium
TGGTAGGACATACTGGTGTGATGGAAGCTGCAATTAAAGCCGCAGAAGCTGTAGATACTTGCTTACAAAATGTGGTAACCGCAGCCCTAGAAAATGATTATGTAAGCTTGGTTATTGCCGATCACGGTAATAGTGAAACCATGCAAAACGAAGATGGCAGCCCTAATACTGCACATACAACCAATCCTGTACCTTTTATTATTGTTGATAAGGAAAAATCCTACAAAGTAACCGATGGAATTCTAGGTGATATCGCTCCTACTATTCTAGATATTATGGATGTAGAACAACCTAAAACCATGACGCAAAAATCATTAGTATAAAACTATGAAATCAACTTTTACTTGGTTATTTACCTTAGGGATTTGTTTGCTAGTTTCGGCCCAAGAAAAGGAAACCATTACCCAAAATAGAGCTGATTTGGTAGGTATTAAAACATTAGCTGATTTTAAACAAGCTCCAAACAAGGAGTGGTTCGATTCTAGCTATTATAGCTATAAACTAGATTCAAAAACCATTAATAAATTAAAAAAGCACACTAAAGGAATAGAAATAAAAGTGTTTATGTCGGTTTGGTGCCATGATAGCCATCGTGAAATTCCAAGATTGTATAAAATATTAGAGGCTATTCAATTTGATACATCTAAATTAGAGGTTGTTGCCTTAGATAGGACTAAAAAAACTCCTGAAGATCTTCAAGAAGGTTATCATATTGTAAGAACTCCCACTATAATTTTTTATAAAAATGCTAAAGAATTAGCCAGATTTGTCGAAAAACCAAGAGTTTCCTTAGAAAAAGACATGCTCAAAATTATGAGTGAAAAACCCTATAAACACGCTTACCAAAAAGATTAGATAGTACTTCTAACAATAAAGCCTAAAAAAGGCTGTTTATATTAATATTAGGTGGTAATGCCTATAAAATTCGCTAATTTTGTATTATGATAAATAAGACGTTGCCAAAAAATTCTTTAATTATTGCAGTTGATTTTGATGGTACTATTGTAGAGGATGGTTACCCTGGAATTGGAGCTGCAAAAATATTTGCATTTGAAACTTTATTAGAATTACAAAACAAAGGACATCGATTAATTTTGTGGACTTATCGTCATGGAAAAAAATTAGACGAAGCAGTAGAATTTTGCAAAAAAAATGGACTGGAATTCTATGCCGTAAATCGAAGTTATCCAGAAGAAAAATTTGATGGCTCTGTAAGTAGAAAAATAAATGCTGATGTTTTTATTGACGATAGAAATGTTGGTGGTTTATTGGGTTGGGGAGAAATTTATCAGCAATTACTCAAAACAGAAAAGCCCGAAAATCAAAAACCAAAAAAAGGTTTATTTGGCTTTTTAAAAAGCTAGTTTAGCTATTTTAATCTTCACAATTATCTTTTAAAATTTATGGTATCTTTGTGCCGTAAAAATTGTACCCATGATTCAAATTAAAACGCTAGAAGAAATTGAGTTGATGCGCGAAAGCGCCTTAATTGTTTCTAAAACTTTAGGCGAAATTGCAAAAGTAATAAAACCTGGTGTTAGCACACTAGAACTAGATAAAATTGCCGAAGAACACATTAGAGATTTGGGTGCGATTCCTGGGTTTTTAGGATTGTACGATTTTCCTAACACCCTTTGTATGAGCCCTAATGAACAAGTGGTTCATGGCATTCCCAATAAAGAACCCTTAAAAGATGGTGATATAATTTCTGTAGATTGCGGAGCGATAAAAAATGGTTTCTATGGCGATCATGCCTATACTTTTGAAGTTGGCGAAGTTGCTGCCGAAACCAAAAAATTATTGCAAATTACCAAAGAAAGTTTGTATGTTGGCATTCGTGAATTCAAAGCAGGAAATAGAGTTGGTGATGTTGGATTTGCTATACAACAATATACTGAAAAACATGGCTATGGAGTAGTGAGAGAATTGGTAGGGCATGGATTGGGCAGAGAAATGCACGAAGAGCCAGAAATGCCAAACTATGGCAGGAGAGGTCGTGGTAAAAAATTTAAAGAAGGGATGGTGGTTGCTATAGAACCTATGATTAACCAAGGAACGCATCGTATCAAACAACTTAAAGATGGCTGGACAATTTTAACCGCCGATAAAAAACCTAGTGCGCATTTTGAACACGATGTGGCCATCGTAAATGGTAAACCAGAAATTCTATCTACCTTTCAATATAT
>JAUIAA010000017.1 GCA_030425715.1 Bacteroidia bacterium
CAGGTTTGATGGGTTATCTTGGGGTTCCAATCAAACCATCTACTATTTTGGTGTTTAGTATCGCTTTTGGTATCTCTGTAGATGATACCATTCATTTTTTAGCAAAATACAGACAAGAATTAATTGCACATAAGTGGAACGTACGAAAATCGGTCTATGCCGCTTTACGCGAAACTGGTGTGAGTATGTTTTATACCTCTATAGTCCTATTTTTTGGATTCTTGGTATTTACCGTTTCTAGTTTTGGAGGCACAAAAGCCTTAGGCGGGCTGGTATCGGTAACCTTACTTTTTGCCATGATTTCTAATTTGTTACTTTTACCCGCGTTATTATTATCGCTAGAATCAAAAATTGCAAATAAGAAAACCTTTAAAAAACCTACCATAAGAATTATCCCAAAAGAGGACGAAGATTTAATAGATTAAACAACATGAAAGGAATCATTTTAGCCGGCGGAAGCGGCACCCGTTTACACCCAATTACTTTAGGAATTAGCAAACAATTAATGCCAATTTACGACAAACCAATGATTTATTATCCATTGTCTATTTTAATGTTGGCAGGCATTAAAGAAGTTTTAATTATTTCAACACCAACAGATTTACCTCTTTTTGAAAGACTTTTAGGAGATGGTAAAAATTTGGGTTGCAATTTTCAATACGCTGCACAAGAAGTGCCAAATGGATTGGCCCAAGCATTTGTAATTGGAGAGGAGTTTATAGGCAATGATGATGTAGCATTAATTTTGGGCGATAATATTTTTTATGGTTCTGGACTAGAAAAATTATTAAAAGAAGCTACCAACCCAGATGGCGGGATGGTTTTTGCATACCATGTAAACGACCCAGAAAGATATGGTGTAGTAGAATTTGATAAGGATAGAAAAGCGATTTCTATTGAAGAAAAACCAGAAAATCCAAAATCAAACTACGCAGTACCTGGATTGTATTTTTATGATAATTCTGTGGTAGATATAGCCAAAAATATCAAACCGTCTGCTCGTGGCGAATACGAAATTACCGATGTAAACAACGCATATTTAAAACAAAATAAGCTAAAAGTTGGAGTGTTTGGACGTGGAACAGCTTGGTTGGATACAGGCACCTTTGAATCTTTAATTCAAGCACAACAATTTGTACAAGTTATTGAAGACCGACAAGGTTTAAAAATTGGCTGTATTGAAGAGGTTGCTTACCATAAGGGCTTTATTGATGAAGCACAGTTACGAAAAATTGCCGAACCATTGCGTAAAAGTGGTTATGGAGAATATCTTTTGAGAACCCTAAAATAAATCATACGGCAAATTCATCATTTTGTTAGCATTGTTTATCTTTGCAACCTAATTTTTTTTAGGATGAAAAGACTTAATATTGCCGAATTATTACAATCAGATAACTTTTTACAAGAAATAACCATAAATGGCTGGGTACGTACCTTTAGAGCAAATCGTTTTATTGCTTTAAATGATGGTTCTACGCTGCAAAATATCCAATGTGTTGTCGATTTTGAAAATACAGAGGAATCAATATTAAAAAGAATTACTACTGGCGCAGCAGTACGCATTACTGGAGAATTGGTAGAAAGTCAAGGAAAAGGGCAAAAAGTAGAGATCAAAGTAAATGCGATCACTATTTTAGGAGATTCTGACCCTGAAAAATATCCTATCCAACCTAAAAAACACTCCTTTGAGTTTTTACGCGAAAATGCCCATTTACGTACCAGAACCAATACTTTTAGCGCAGTAATGCGTTTGCGATCTTCGTTATCTTATGCCATTCATAAGTATTTTAATGAAAACGGTTTTTACTATGTACACACCCCTATCATTACAGGTAGCGATGCCGAAGGTGCTGGAGAGATGTTTAGAGTGAGTAGTTTAGACAATGAAAATCTTCCAAAAAATGACGAAGGTAAAGTAGATTATACCAAAGACTTTTTTGGCAAAGAAACCAACTTAACCGTTTCTGGACAATTAGAAGCTGAAACCTATGCCATGTCTTTGGGTAAAGTATATACTTTTGGCCCTACTTTTAGAGCAGAAAATTCGAATACTTCTAGACATTTATCTGAATTTTGGATGATTGAACCAGAAGTTGCTTTTATGGATCTTGCTGGCAATATGGATTTGGCCGAAGACTTTATGAAATTTGTAATTGGCTATGTTTTAGAAAATAACCAAGAAGACCTTGTGTTTTTAGACAAACGATTACAAGACGAGGAAAAGACAAAACCACAAGCAGAGCGAAGTGAAATGACTTTAATTGAAAAATTAAAGTTTGTAGTAGACAATAACTTTAAAAGAGTTAGTTATACCGAAGCAATCGATATTTTAAGAAACAGCAAGCCAAATAAAAAGAAAAAATTCCAATATTTAATCCAAGAATGGGGTGCAGACTTACAAAGCGAACACGAGCGGTTTTTGGTAGAAAAACACTTTAAATGCCCTGTTATTTTATTTGATTACCCAGCTAATATAAAAGCATTTTATATGCGTTTAAACGAAGATGGCAAGACCGTTCGCGCCATGGATATCCGTTTCCCAGGTATTTGTGAGATTGTTGGTGGTGCACAACGTGAGGAGCGTTTAGAGGTACTAAAAGAAAAAATGGCAGTTTTAGGTATTGAAGAAGAAGAGCTTTGGTGGTACTTAGATTTACGCAGATTTGGCTCTGCTGTGCACTCTGGTTTTGGTTTAGGTTTTGAACGTTTGGTGATGTTTGCAACTGGCATGGGTAATATTAGAGATGTAATTCCTTTTCCAAGAACACCGCAAAACGCCGAATTTTAACCTATATTTAACGCAACATAATAATACCTACAAAATTTACAAATTGTATTTTTTGTATATTTATCTATAACAATAATTTTTAATGTTAAAGCAAAGCCTTCAGCAAAAACTACAACAAAAATTATCTCCACAACAAATCCAGTTGATGAAGCTAATTCAATTGCCTACGCGCGCTTTTGAACAAAAATTATTACAGGAAATTGAAGAAAACCCGGCTTTAGAAAATGGAAAAGACAATGCAGATGAATTAGATAATAACCAAGAGGAGTATGATGATACTGGTAATGACACCATTGAAACAGATATCAATATTGACGAGTATTTGAGTGATGATGAAATTCCAAGTTATAAATTACAAGCCAATAACTATAGTGCCGATGATGAAGATACTCGTATTCCTTACTCTGGAGGAATTTCTTTTAACCAGCACTTAATCAACCAATTAAATACATATCGCTTAAACGAAGAGGAAGCACAAATAGCGGAATTTATAGTAGGTTGTATTGACGATAGTGGGTATATTCGTAGAGATAATTTAGATATTGTTGATGATTTGGCTTTTTCGGAAAACATATATACTACCCCAGAAGCTATTGAAAAAATTGTAGAAGTTGTACAACAACTAGATCCTTCTGGAGTTGGAGCTAGAAATTTACAAGAATGTTTACTCATTCAGCTCAAACAAAAAGAAGAAAATAAAGCACGTGATTTAGCCATCAAAATATTAGAATCTTCTTTTGAAAATTTTGTTAAAAAACACTACAATAAGTTATTGCTAAAATTTGATATTGATAAAGAGGAATTAAAAAATGCCATTCGCGAAATTGAAAAATTGAACCCAAAACCTGGAGGTTCATTCTCTGGAAATTTGGCAGCTATAGAACATATCGTTCCTGATTTTACGATTAGAATTGACGAAGGAAACTTAGAGCTCAGTTTAAATGCTAGAAATGCACCTGATTTGCATATTTCTCGTGAGTATGACAATATGTTAAAAGGTTATTCAGAATCAAAAGACAAGTCAAAATCACAAAATGATGCGGTTCAATTTATCAAACAAAAACTAGATGCGGCTAAGTGGTTTATCGATGCTATTAAACAACGTCAGCAAACACTTATGCTAACGATGAGTGCTATAATGCATTACCAAGAAAAGTATTTTTTAACTGGTGACGAACGCAATTTAAAACCCATGGTTTTAAAAGATATTGCCGATAAAATTAAAATGGATGTTTCTACCATTTCTCGTGTAGCCAATAGTAAATATGTAGATACCCCTTATGGTACAAAGTTGATAAAAGAGTTTTTTTCAGAATCGATGAAAAATGACCAAGGCGAAGATATTTCTACCAAAGAAATAAAAATGATCTTACAAACAGAAATTGATAAAGAAGATAAGAAAAAACCATTAACAGATGATAAACTGTCTGCTTTACTAAAAGAAAAAGGCTATTTAATTGCCCGAAGAACTGTTGCAAAATATAGAGAGCAATTAGACATCCCTGTAGCAAGATTAAGAAAAAATATATTTTAATGAAACTATTTTACAAGTTTGTATCTTATGCTTTTCATCCCATCTTATTTTCATTTATAGGTTCTTTTTTATACATCCTCTTGTCGCCAATTCATATGGTAAAAAGACAAGAATACATTATTTTAACCATCATTTTTATCAGCACCTATATATTACCTATTTTTTTGTTAATAAGCTTAAAAAAGTTAAAAATGATCACTTCTTATCAATTAAGTACCATAGAAGAAAGAAAGTTTCCCATTTTATTTTTTATCATCCTTTCTTTAATGTTGGCAAAAATGCTTTTAGGTATTAAAATTGCCGATTTATTAGCTTACTCTTTCTTTGCTATTTCAATTGCTTTAAGTGCCACTTATATATTGTTGTTTTTTAGGTTAAAAATTAGTTTACACACCTTGGGTATTGGAGGAATTCTCGGTTTTATTATGGTAATGAGTATCTATTATCAACTTAATTTAATAGGGCTTATTTGCTTCTTATTTTTGCTTTCAGGTTTGATAGCGGTGTCGAGATTGAAATTAAAAGCACACAAACCAAATGAAGTTTATATTGGGTTTTTAATTGGTTTGATTGCACAATTGTTAAGCTATCAACTATTTTTATAATATATAAAACATAAGTCCAATTCTAATATCATGAATATCAAACTCGTAACTATTTTGCGAATCGTTATTAAAAATGCTATTTAAGCCATAATAAACATGTAAATTCCATTTGTTATAACCTGCTGAAAATGTTAATCCATACAGCAACTTGTTTATATCAACCACATCTTCTACTTCAAAGTTTTGTCGCTGTTTTAAATTGGTGTTCTTGGCAAATACATAGCTCAATTTAAAACCTGGGTAAAACCGCCAAAACTTGTATTTTTCTGCAGTAGAAGTACGTATTCTAAACTCTAAAGGCAATTCAACCGTGTGTAAAGATATTTTGTTGCTTCTTAATACATTTGTATCCTCAGAAGCTGAGCTCACTTCATCTCTTACATTAAAATAGAAATTATTGAACCCGTAGCCTAACCCACCGCCAAAAGCTATATTCCTTCTTTCATTTATTGGTAAATCTTTAATAAAACCCAATCCCAAAGTGTAAGAGAATCCTGTTTGTGCAATTGGATCTGGTGTATTTAGCAATAAATTATAAGAAACGTTTATATAAAGTTGGTCTTCTAAATATCTATTATCAACAAAAGGAGCCTTTTGTTGTGCATGCATAAATGTGTTGGCAAGAAATAGAAAAAGTACAGTATAGCGCATTATTTGTTTTAAGAGAACCAAATATACTTGTTTTGTATTTAAATTCACAAATAGGAAAATTTATTGCATAAAAATACCCCCAAACATTATGTCGCTTTTGGGGGCACTTCAAAACATGTGTTTTTTAAATATCTAAATCCAATTAAATGGATTCGTGTTCCTTAATAAAAGCTTCAGCATCTTCGCCTTCTAAGGTTTCTGTTGCTACCTTTTTTTCATCACCAATAGTGGTAGTGGTAGTAATGGTTACTACTTTTTGATTAGCATCATTAACCTTAACTTTAATTGTTTTTTGAACTTCTTCTTTTACTTGAGCGGTGTTATGTAATTCTATAGTTACCGCTTCATTATGTGAAGTTACCGCTGGAATATTTAAGGCAATACTTGGTGCAATTACCAATGCAACAACCGACATTAGTTTTAAAAGAATATTTAAAGAAGGCCCTGAGGTATCTTTAAAAGGATCTCCAACAGTATCACCAACCACAGCAGCTTTATGCGCATCTGTTCCTTTACGTCCATCTGACTCTATCATCTTCTTGGCGTTATCCCATGCACCGCCAGCATTAGACTGGAAAATGGCCATCAATACACCACAAGTGGTTACCCCTGCCAAAAGACCTCCTAACATTTCAGCACCACCAATAAAACCTACAGCAACAGGTACTATAATGGCTAAAAGACCTGGTAATACCATTTCTTTAATAGAAGCTTTTGTTGAAATATCCACACATTTATCATATTCTGCATAACCATCTGCAGCATCAAAAATTTCTCTTTGTTCTTTGGTTGCTTTCGACATATCTGAATCCACCTCTCGCATCACAGTTAACGCTGCTTTTAATTGTGGAATATCTCTAAACTGACGACGAACCTCTTCAATCATGGCCATGGCTGCTCTACCGACCGCATTCATAGACAATGCTGAGAATACAAATGGTAACATTCCACCTACTAACAAACCAGCCATTACAGTTGGTTTTGATACATCAATAGCAGTTACCCCTGCAACTTTCATAAAGGCAGCAAATAGTGCCAAGGCAGTTAGTGCCGCAGAAGCAATGGCAAAACCTTTACCTATTGCAGCTGTAGTATTACCAACTGCATCTAACTTATCTGTACGCTCACGAACTTCACTTGGTAATTCTGCCATTTCGGCTATACCTCCAGCATTATCTGAAATTGGACCATAAGCATCTACTGCCAATTGAATTCCTGTATTTGCCAACATTCCAACTGCAGCTATTGCTATACCGTAAAGACCCGCAAAATGATGCGAAATTAAAATAGCAGCGGCTATCAATAATATTGGAACCATGGTAGACATCATTCCAACACCTAAACCTGCAATTATATTCGTTGCTGCTCCAGTTTCTGATTGACGAACAATTGAACTTACTGGTTTTGTACCAGTTCCTGTATAATACTCGGTAATCTTTCCTACACCTAATCCTGCAACCAATCCTGCCAAAGTAGCATAAAAAATACCCATTGCTCCGCTAGGAAGACCTTCAACAGATTCTGGAATTAATGCTGTAATTATAAAATATGAGGCTATTACCATCAATCCTGCAGAACCAAATTCGCCAATATTTAAAGCGGTTTGTGGATTTCCTCCATCTTTTACTCTTACAAAAAATGTTCCTATAATAGACATAATAATACCTACCGCAGCCAATACCAATGGTAAATATACAGCACCCAATCCTGCAAAATCAGGAGTTATTATAAATGCTCCTAAAACCATCGTACCAATAATAGAGCCTACATACGATTCGAATAAATCGGCTCCCATACCTGCAACATCTCCAACATTATCTCCAACATTATCAGCAATTGTAGCTGGGTTTAACGGGTGATCTTCAGGGATTCCAGCTTCCACCTTACCTACCAAATCTGCACCCACATCGGCAGCTTTGGTATAAATACCTCCACCAACACGAGCAAAAAGTGCTATAGAAGAAGCTCCCAACGAAAATCCTGATAAAACATTTAATACCAATCCTAAGTTATCTGCTCCTGGCCATATACTTTGGTAATACATAAACAAACCACTTAAACCCAAAACGCCTAAGCCAACAACACCTAAGCCCATAACCGCACCTCCAGCGAATGCAACTTCTAAAGCTTTTCCTAAAGATTTTCTTGCTGCATTTGTAGTTCTAACATTTGCTTTGGTCGCTGCCTTCATCCCTATAAATCCTGCCAAAGCAGAACAAATAGCACCAACTACAAACGACAAGGCAACCATACCATGCGAACCTTCTTCAGAAGATCCTTTAAAATAGAGTAATATTGCTACAGCTATTACAAAAATGGATAGTATTTTGTATTCTGCTTTTAGAAAAGACATTGCTCCATCTGCAATATTTTTAGCAATTCTTGACATTCTTTCCTCCCCTTCACTTTGTTTGGCTACCCATGCATTTTTAACAAATACAAATACTAGTGCCAAAATCCCGAACAGAGGTAAATAATTTACGATAAATTCCATCATGATATAGTTCAAGTTTTAATTAATTAAATTTTTAACGCGCCTAAAGTAATAAAATATAAGAGATAAAAAAAACCACCATTAATAATTAATGATGGCTCTTTGGTGTCTTTAACTATTTGGAAAATAATGCTTTTCTAAATCGTAAATGTTCTTTTCTTTTTGTGACTACTTTCGTCGTACCTCTTTACACATTGGTGGTAAATTTCAGCAGCTTCTTCTGCATTACCCCATCCTCCTGTATCTACTTTTTTCTTTTCTAAATCTTTATATACTTGAAAAAAGTGTTCAATTTCTTTTAACCTATGCGGATTTAAATCACTAATATCAAAGTTATTACTCCAAATTGGATCAGAAACAGGTACACAAATTATTTTTTCATCTGGCCCTTTTTCGTCGGTCATATGAAACACCCCAATTGGTCGAACTTCCATTACTACCATCGGATAGGTTGGCTCGGTTCCCATCACTAACACATCTAGAGGATCTTGGTCTAATGCTAAGGTTTCTGGAATAAATCCGTAATCGCCTGGGTACATCATAGACGAAAACAGCATACGGTCGAAACGAATTTTATTTAAAGTAAAATCATATTCATATTTATTTCTACTTCCTTTTGGAATTTCTATCAATACATCAAAAGTTAGGCTCTTCTTAGTGCTCATCTTCTATTATTTAAATTTTGCGCAAAAATACAACATTAACTTAGAATTCATAGTATCTAATTCATTAATCCTGGTACAATTTTAAATTCTTAATTATTTATTTCTATTTTCATTTGTAAACACATTATTTTTATAAATTTATATTATTTACTATATGTCATTAAATTACAACCCAAAATACCCATCCATTGTCGATTTAAGAGAAAAAGCGAAACAAAGAATGCCTCCATTTGCTTTTGAATACTTAGATGGGGGATGTAATGAAGATGTCAATTTACACAGAAATAGGTCTGATTTACAAGAGGTTAAGCTAAAACCCAATTATTTAAAAAAGCATCAAGGTTCCTCTATAAAAACAAAGCTTTTCGGAATAGAATATGATGCCCCTTTTGGTATAGCTCCAGTTGGGCTACAAGGGTTGATGTGGCCAAATTCGCCAGAAATCCTTGCAAAAGCAGCTTTCAAACACAACATTCCCTTTATTTTAAGCACGGTAACTACTACGAATATTGAAAGAGCTAGTGAATTAACCGAAGGAAAAGCTTGGTTTCAATTGTACCATCCTGCTAAAGATGAGTTACGCGATGCATTAATTCAAAGAGCTGCAGCCGCGCAATGTCCTGTACTGGTAATCCTATGTGATGTTCCAACCTTTGGTTTTAGGCCAAGAGATATTAGAAATGGTTTAGCCATGCCTCCTAAAATGAGCATCAAAAACATATTACAAATAATGGGCAAACCAACATGGGCAATGCAAACTTTAAAATATGGCCAGCCAAATTTTGAGAATTTAAAGCCTTATATGCCTAAAAATTTAGACCTTAAACAATTGGGTAAATTTATGGATGAAACCTTCTCGGGAAGATTAAACGAAGAAAAAATCAAACCCATTCGCGATATGTGGAAAGGGAAATTGGTATTAAAAGGAGTTGCCTCAGAAGCAGATACCGAAGAAGCGATTCGCTTAGGCTTGGATGGAATTATCGTATCCAACCATGGTGGAAGACAATTAGATGCTGGAGAATCTACCATAAAACCTTTAAAAACCATTGCAGAAAAATATGGTAACCAAATTGAAGTGATGATGGATAGCGGGTTACGTTCCGGACCTGATGTTGCAAGAGCTATAGCAACTGGAGCAAAATTTACTTTTATGGGGCGGTCATTTATGTATGGCGCAGGTGCTTTGGGAAATAAAGGTGGGGACCACACCATTGCTTTGTTAAAAGTGCAATTACAACAAATTATGGAACAATTAAATTGTGAAAATGTGGAAGATTTACCTAATTTTTTGATTAAATCTTAAAGGAAAATTCGCCATTAAAAATTACAAAATATATTATCAATTTCCTTATTAAGGAATTTACTTATATTTAAACTTTTAATAAAATACAGTATGGAAGTTCGCGAAAAGTTTATTTTAATTTCGACCATTGTGGTTTTATTCCTTGCTGGAATATCCGTTTTTTGGCCATCCATATTATGGGTTTTCTTGTTAGTAGCGCCGCTTATTCTTTTGGGTGTTTTCGATATTCTTCAAAAAAAACACACCATACGTAGAAACTTTCCTTTAATAGGGCGGTTTAGGTATATACTAGAATCTATACGTCCAGAGATTATGCAGTATTTTGTGGAAACGGATACCGAAGGAAGGCCTTTAAACCGCATATTGAGGTCTTTGGTTTATCAAAGAGCAAAAGGGGAAAATGATACAGAACCTTTTGGAACGCAAATGGACATTTACCATTCGGGTTACGAATGGTTAGAACATTCAATGTATGCCAAAAACAATCCTAAAGAAATTGGTAAATTCCCCCGTTTGTTAATTGGGGGTAAAGATTGTAAACAACCGTACTCTTCAAGTTTATTAAATATTTCTGCAATGAGCTTTGGTTCTTTAAGTAAGAATGCTGTTTTGGCATTGAATAAAGGTGCTAAAATGGGGGATTTTGCCCATAATACAGGAGAAGGTGGCATTAGTGATTACCATTTAGAACATGGAGGTGATCTTATTTGGCAAATTGGAACAGCCTATTTTGGCTGCCGAAATGATGATGGTACTTTTAATGAAAAAACCTTTAGAGAGAACGCCTTAAGGCCTCAAGTAAAAATGATTGAGATAAAATTATCACAAGGTGCTAAACCAGGTCATGGAGGAATTCTACCCGCTGTAAAAAACACGGAAGAAATAGCTAAAATAAGACATATAAAACCAGGTATTGCGGTACACTCTCCTCCATCACATTCTGCTTTTTCCGACCCGATTCAGTTTATGTATTTTATTAAAAAACTTCGCGACTTATCGGATGGTAAGCCTATTGGGTTTAAACTGTGTCTTGGCCGAAAACAAGAGTTTATGGATTTTTGCGAGGCAATGATTGCTACAGGTATTCAGCCTGATTTTATAACTGTTGATGGTGGTGAAGGAGGTACAGGTGCTGCTCCTGTTGAATTTTCAAATTCAATGGGAATGCCACTACGCGAAGGGCTCATTTTTGTTCATGATACTTTAGTAGGTTTTAACTTAAAAAAAGATATTAAAGTAATTGTTGCTGGTAAAATTATTACAGGTTTTCATATGGCAAGAGCTATTGCTTTAGGTGCCGATGGTTGTAATAGTGCTCGTGCCATGATGCTATCTATTGGCTGTATTCAAGCCTTAAAATGTAATACCAACACTTGCCCTGTTGGTGTTGCTACGCAAAATGCATCTTTAGTAAAAGGTTTGGTGGTAGAAGATAAAGCTCCAAGAGCTTATCGATACCATGAAGCTACCATACATAGTTTTTTAGAACTGGTTGCGGCGGCAGGCCTTAATGACCCTAGTGAATTAACACGAAATCATATTAGTAAAAGAATAGGCCTATACAATGTGCAAACATATGATGAAATCTACCCTTATATGGAACCTGGATCATTATTAAATATTGACACAATTCCTGAAAGTTATAAGAAATTTTTCCATTTAACCAGAATAATGAAATAAATAATATAAGCCTTATATTGGTTGTAATACTTTTTCAATCACAATGAAATCCGTATTTCGCAATTAATACCTGTACTTCTTTTTATTGGGAATCAGTCGATGTTCACTATCAATTTGACTTGACCAAAATCTAGAGTATTATATTTTATTCCTTCAAAAACTCGTTTAAAAATACATTTGCAAACTTTGAATTCAAAACATTTCCTTTGCCTAAATCAAAAGGTTCACTTAAATTTTGACCGTTGGCTAAAATTACTAACGTCAAATTCTTTTCAAGAACTTTGAGGTAAAGTCCTGAATAGGCGTTTGGTTGTAACCCGTAGTGCCAAACCAAGGTATATCCGTTATATTTTTGAACAAACCAGCCATAACCGTATGGAGAAAGACTTTGGTCTTCCAACTCAAATTGTTTAAATACAATTTCTTTACTTTCTTTTGAGATCAACTCGTTATTGTCAAATGCATTATCAAACAGTAATAAATCAGAAACAGAGAAAACCAGACCAGCTCCTGCATTTAATTCGAGTCTGGGAAATTTAACTCTTGCAAAATTCCCGTTGTTATCAATCTTATAGGGCAAGGCAATTTCATCCAAAATATTTTTTTTTGATTTATCTAATTGTGAGGAAGCGGAATGTTTTAAGTTCAGTTTTTTTATGACCAAGCTGTCTACCCATTTATCAAATTTTAGTCTTGTTGTGGTCTCCACAACATCAGATAGCATACCATATAGAAACCCATTGTACTTATATCTGGTTCCAGGGATATATTCGGCGGTATGAGAGAGGTGGTGCTTTAATAAGATGTCGTCGCGTTCAGGTTGATAATTATCTAAAAGAAACGAATACTCCGGCATCTCCTCTTTGAGATATTTATGTATTCTTGTACAACTCTCCAAATAATTGGGATAATACGCTTTAATTTTCCAATTAAAATCAATTTTATCTTTTTCTATAAGGTGCATAAAAATCGTTGAAAAAATCGGTTTGGTCAATGAAGCAATTCGTAAAGGTGTATTTCCTGTCATTAGAATTCCTTGCTCAATGTTAGCCATTCCAAAACCTCTAATTAAATAAATTGAATCATTTATGGAAATTCCTAAACTAATTCCTGGTATTTTATAAACTATTCGCAAAGAGTCTATTTGCTGTTCAAAAAAGGAACTAGGTGGTTGCTCAAATTGTGATGTTCCTCTTTTATTATTCTTATTTGAATTGCACGAAACAAATAATATTATACATATAAGAAAGAATAATTTATTCACAATTTGTTTTTTTATTGTAGGCAACCAATATTTATTTTTCAATTGACATCTAAATAATAATATCACCCTATTCACTATTAGAATCTATCGTAAACAAAAACTATTATAGATTACAACTTTTAGCTTTGAAAAATTACCAATTACTAAGTAGAGTATATTATCATTTCCACCAATATACCACAAAATTACTTGAGGTTTGATTTTATATGTACATCCATCTGAGGGAATGGAATAGTGATATTGTTTTCTATAAATTTTTGGTTAATTACTCTACGAATATCACTTCTCATTCTATCTGAGCCAAAAATTGTACTACTATAAAAAAGGACTTGAAAATCTAATGAGGAGTCTCCAAAGTTCACTAATCTTGCTTCAATTAATCTTTTATCACTAACTTCTGGGTGTTCTCTAGCACTTTCTTCAAGAATTTTAATAACACGTTCTACATCACTGCCATACGTAACTCCTACATTAATTTTAAAGCGGTTTTGTTCGGTTTGATGGCTCCAATTGATAACTTTATTGGTGGTAATTAATGAATTGGGTATAATTATGGATACATCATCCGTATTCAATCCTTTTGAAGTACGTAAACCAATCTCCTGTATTTTCAAGATATCTCCATCAATTTCTAAAACATCAGCAACTCTAATAGATCTTTCAGAAAGCAAAATAATACCAGAAACAATATCGTTGAACGTTTGTTGTAAACCCAACCCTATTCCAACAAGCAACGCAGCAGAACCAGCAATTAATAAAGATATTTTAACTCCTAATATTTCTAAACAAAAGGCAATAGCAATTACCCAAACTATGTATTTTATGATTTGATATAGAGAATAAGTGTTTCCTTCATGGAATTGGTTTAAATTTTTTTTTCGAAATAAAGATTTCCTTATTAACCATAAAATCACTTTGGTTATGACTATAATAATTGCCATTAAAAACAAAGTGCTTACTTTTAAAGTATACTTACCTACAGTTAAAAGTTCAAACTCTAAAAATTTGTTTAATAGTTCCATATAGTTGGAATTTATTTATTGTTTTATTGTGGAATACAAATAAAGACTTAAAATTGTTACTATGCCAATCAAGTTTAATAGATTTTGATTGTTTTAGTTTTCTAATTATTCCACCGTAAAAGTTTTGATAGCACCATCGAACAAATGAAATTTTCCTTCGGCATTAGCCATACAAAATAGAATATAATCCCCTGCCTCTAAATTCAAATTGAGCCTTGCCGCTAAACCTGGTCCTATAGCCGATGTAGCGATGATTCCTTGTGCCGGCGGTGGGCCATTGGGGCTCATAAACCACTGTGTAAAATCGGCGGCAGTAGCACCTTGATTCAATTTAGAGATGGCTGCAAGGTGGTATTTTGAACCTATATTTTTAATTTCAACCGCTTGTTCGCCTGATTCCATCTTTTTATCAATTTCAAAATTTTCGTCTGTCATAGCAATCACCACATCGGGTTTTTCGAGTTTCATGTTTTCGTCTATTTCGCCAGAGACCGTTACCGCTTGATGTTCAAAGCCTGCAAA